>NZ_NFKD01000016.1:0-68579 GCF_002160215.1 Bacteroides sp. An19
TTTTGGTCCTTTTCGCTCCTGTTCTTCGTCAGATAGCCCGCTATCTTCCTCATCACAGAAGCGAAAATGCCTCAAAAACTCATCCCAAATCAGCGCACGATAAATTCAAAACAGCTTCTCAAAACCGTTTCTCAATTCTTAACCGGCAGACGTTTCCATAACCAGCGGGGAAGCAAACGCCAGGCTCCTACCAGCAGACGGTAACGCCAGTCGATGACTACCATACGCTGCTTGCTGTGAATAGCACGGACAATGCAACGTGCCACCTTACCGGGACGCATCAGGAACGGATAATGTTTTCCGTCGTTCAACAAATCTGTCTGGACAAACCCTGGACGGATATCGGTAAAACATATACCTGTCCAGCCATGCATGCAGGCAAGCTGTTCAAGGGCGTCGATGTAGGTATTCTGATATCTTTTGGTTGCCGAATAAGCAGGAGCGATGCCCAGTCCCTTGGTGCCGGCAATGGAGCTGATTACAGCAATGTGCCCTTCGCCCCGGTTTCCGAAATAACGGAATGCCGCATCTACCATACGGGTGAACCCTACTACATTGGTCTGTACCGTATCAGTCTCGATATCGGCATCGAGGTTGTAATTCTGATGTCCGATACCGGAACAATGCAGATACAAGTCCATACCACCTAAATCAGTTATCAACGCCTCCAGTTCGATAGGGGCATTTTCTTTCCGGATGTCTATTACACGGTAATAAATGCGCGCAGGAGCCTTACGCTGAAATGCCTTCAACAACCCTTCACGACGTCCGGCTATGCCCAGTATCCAGCCTTCTTTCAGCAAAAGATAGGCGGTTTCATATCCGATGCCGGAGGTAGCTCCTACAATGACTGCACGTTTCTGATTCTGTAGATTCATAAAAGTCAAGAAGTTAAGTAGTTCGTACTTCATAGATAAAAGATTCTGATGCAGGAACACTTCCGGCATGCCGGTTATAATAAAAGTCTCCATTCAGGGGCATACGTTCATTAAGCATGGCAAATGCCGGAGAAAGGTGTGCACAGAACACATCGTAAGAATGACGGTTGGCACGTTCACCCGTATCATCCCGATAAAACACGGCATAATGGTTGAGCGGGTAATCCGCAATCAACCGGTTCAGGTATTCGGCCCAGCCGCGTGCCTTTCCGGGCGTAATGCGGTCGAACAGGTTCGACACATTGAAAACTATCAGTTCCGATACTTTTGCATGCATTTTCCAGAAAGCCGGAGGCACTTTCTCTGCTTGAGTATAGAAATTTGTCTGTACCAGACGGTAAGCATCCGAACGAAACATCAGACGCGCAATATCAAGCATTTCTTCTACCGGACACACCCCCAGATAGGCAAGGTCGATGTGCGGCAAACGTTTGCACACATCGGCAAATGCCAGTCCCGAAGCTCCACCCTCGTAGGCAAGGTCGCAAAAAACCACCCTTGCCGACACGTTGCGGACAGCAGGGAAAAGCCATCCTCCTACCAGTTCGTAGAAAGCGCGGGCCGCACAATAACTGCGCCGCATATAATAATAGGTATACAGTTGTACCAGCCGGTCAGGATACCCGGCAAACTGAAAATCGCAACGTCCGTAAGCTATCTGTTCACGTACCTGTGTATCATCGTTGACATTGACAGGTATCTTGGGAAACAAATCTGCGACTACTGCATCGAATGTTTGCCCAAAAGGCTGCGACAAGGGATAATTATCAGAACACAAGTCCCATCCCGATTTGAGGTCAGGCAATTCGAAATCACCTTGGCAAAACCGGTCGAGTGGCACGTGGATATAACCGTTATGCATACGGATATACTCCATCAGCTTGTAAAACGTAAGGCTGGCTCCCAATATTCGTGGGTTTCCGGTCAGGAAAAGTTGCTTACGGGCACGGGTGATTGCCACATTCAGCTTACGGTCGATTATCGCATCGCCTTCACGAAACGTATTGGCAGTCAAGAAGTTTAGCTGATTGAAATCGCGTACGGTAAACGAATAGATAATGACATCACGCTGGCTTCCCTGATAACGCTCTACCGTATCGATGGTTACTTTCTCCAGCTCAGGGATATCCAGGTGTGCCACTTCCCGCCGTATCATGGCTATCTGATTGCGATAAGGCACAATAACCCCTACAGTCTTGCCAGCATCAAAAGCCGTTCCCATAAACCGGTAGATGCGACAAAGCAAAGTAGCGACAATGCGTGCTTCGTAAAGATTACTCTTTTCGGAATGAGCCGTATCTGCCGGCGTATCGGATGCAATGAACACCATACGCCGGTACAACATCAGCCGGTCAAGGTTGTCTTCGGGTTCACGAAGGACGTAAGGCAACGCTTCTTGCTGATGCGGAAGCGGTACCGGTTCCAATTGTTCGCGGGAATAAAACGCATGGTCAGGAAACTCTGCAATTAAAGGATGCATCCGTCCTTGCTTGTGCAAAATACTGCAAAACTCTGGTTTGCACCCACGGTACAAGCGCTCGAACAAAGAATTACGGCAATCATTCAATCCGATTTCCAGCAGCAACGGGTCGGTCACCCGGGCTTCTTCCTCGCTTTGCAAAGCAATGGCAGGTAATTGCTTGTAATCGCCTATCAGGACAAACTTGCCAATGGCATTCCCGTCTTTGTGACGCGCAGAAAGAATGCCTATAAGGTCGGGCTCCAATATCTGCGAAGCCTCATCGATGATAGCAAGGGTGAAACGTTTTAACTGGAAGAGGTAAGGACGTCCGTTAATGGCGGTAGTAGTTCCCACGAAAATACGGGTGCGGAGTATCTTCCCACGGATATCTGCCAGTTTAGGACAATCGGCAAGACTATTATTCAACAGATAAGGCACAAACCGCTTATCGCAGGCCAGTTCGTTCCCGATGCGGATAAAGGGATGCCGTCCGGCAATGCCCGAACTGGTCAGCATATTGCAGATTTCATCTACAGCACGATTGGTATAAGACAAAAGCAACAAAGAACACGCCGGGTCGGTCAATGCTTCTTCCACCATATAGCGCAGGGCACACGAAGTCTTGCCCGTTCCCGGTGGACCAACCAGCAGGAAATAATCATCGCATTGCTTTGCTTTCAAGACCAGTTCATCAAACCTTCCGTACGAACCGTTCAATGTACGTGAAGTATCCCGTCCGGGCACACGCCTGCCCAGCAATAAGTCCTTTCGGTCGGTAGAAGCGGAAAGGAAAGCATACAGTCCACGGATGGCATTGCCGGCAGAAGCATCCGAGAAATCGTGCTCAATGGCAAAAGTATCTGTATCCGTTCCGATGATGTCGGGATTCTGTTGTCCGTTACGTAACTGGACAAGTATCCTGTCGGGATAAATCTCTACCAGATTACCTTTCATCAGGATATGCCGGCGCACATCAGGTTGACCACGATAAGCATACAGCACGACTATATCTCCCGTACGGAAATTAGGAAGGAAATCATCTCCCTGCCGAGGAACACTCAATTCTATCCGATCGTATCCTTTACCCGGTGCACTCTGACGGCGGGAAAGAATCTTCAAGCCCAACAGGATGTTACCCGCCTCTATTTTTTCGGCAAGGGGCGTATGCCACAAACCGGCAAACCCTTGCGATGAACCGGTATTCCCTCCCGTCTTTCCCAATAATTGCTCCTTGGATACAAAAGTGAAAAAACGGCGGAAATAAGCTTGTTCCAACGGGTCTCCCTGCTTGAGGAGGTGAATCAGACTGCACAATTCAGGTTCCTGATAACGGGTCCAAAGCTTGCCGTGGTCTTTCTTCTCATTCAGTACCTCCACATCCAGTTGGTCTATGATTGCAGCGATACCCCCGTTTGCCAATATCATTTCGTTTGCCACAATCTGATTGCGCAAACGGATACATTCGCGAAACAAGCTTTCCGAAAAGTGTTCCAGCATCAGCCCGTCCTGGTATTTCGAATACAACAGAAGAGTTTGCGTATCATCGGCACTCCTGCCGAAACCGTACATCAGTACCCCCTGATAAAGCATCATCTGCACATAATGGTCTTCTTTATGACGATGATTGTACTCATCCCGTTTGCCCGATTTCTGTTCGATAAGCACCTTCAGGTCCTTTTGCAACAGGTCGGCACGCCCTTGAAGGCCGAGACTTTCGCAAATGAAAGATGCTTCCAGCCAAGCCTCCCGCCGCTCGAACGCTTCCAGGTTATGCGGCAAAAGGTCGTGAACAAACGAACGTATGTTCATCATCTGTGTCTGTGCCAAGGAGTGGAAATCATTGGGAATCTCACACGTACAGAACTCCAATGCCGATGTAGCGAAGAATTTCTTCACCGTTTGGGCATAAGTGACAGGAATATCCTCCTGCTCGTTGATGTAATCATCGAGAAACTGTCCGGCAAGGTTTCCCAATAGGATATGGTATGTATTGGCTTTCGGCCTGATTTTGTTGATGAAATAATTGAGCGGATGATGCCCGTACTCACGGAAGCAAACGGCAAGTGAACTGATATCTATCAGGTAATCAGGGTGTACCACAATCAGTTTCGGAACATACTCGTGATGTTCGTCGATACGTACATCCAGCAGATTGAGCTGCATGTTTTCAGTCAGAAGCCCGGACAAATAAGCCATATCACCGTTATATCCGCCTTCCCTGTAATTGATGATGATAAACGGGTCTTCTCCGTTATCGGTAGCTGCATAAATACGTTCATCGGTCCAGCTGGAGACCACCGCACGCACATACGGTACATGCTTCAAAGAAGAGACGTGATACGGACGGTTCTGATGAGGAAGGTCTGCTATCAGTGATACCGGAATATCTTCACCGAACGCCACCGACACAAAACGGCAAAGTGCACGCAAATCGGAAAGATAGGTTTCTTTATCGGGAGAGAATCCCTTGTGCATCGCTTCCTTAGCATTCCGGCGCATGGTCTGGACGGCATAACGGTCGGATGGTGTCATCCCCTTTTCCTTGCATACATAGTCCAGCCTGGAAAACAAGTTGGAAAACGAAAGGGTAATGCCTTGCGTCAACTCGTAACAAGCCTCCTCCAACACCTTGTAAAGGGCGGCGTATTTAGGCTTTATATTTTCGGGAGCAACTGGAGGTCTATGATGTATCTGTTCGATTCGCCGGTACAAATCAAACGCCTGAAGTTCGATGCGTTCTGCCATGTTCAGAGGGCTTCACCAGGAATATGCTGCACACAATATGCTTTCTCCAATGCCGGATACAGTGAACGGTAGGTCTCGGTAACATCCTGCATCAAGACTCGCGCAGGACTCGTCTCCGTCCGGCTGTCATCATATCCGGGTAATAGTACAGAAGTCATACCCAATATAAATTCATAAGTACTTCCGTTGGTCAGTACGATATGTATCCGAGTCTGATCCGTATCCTCTGTCTGCGTAAAGATACCATGCAACATATTACTGGTCGAAGCCGAAGGATAGATGGTGACAATACCCGACGCAGCCTCCTTATCGGTATAGGTGAACACATATTTTCCACCTGCCTGCACCAACGGGGCGCTCTCAATATCACGTTGAATGGCAAGTGTCTGGCTTTGTGTAAGCTCTGCACCTTGCACCACGCCTTCAATGCGGCTTATCGTATAGGTTGTTTCGGGATAAGCCACGGTAACCTGCAGGGTATACCGGTTCCATGCCCGGTCGGTAATGTTCAGTTCGGCACTGCCCAGTCCTACAGGTATCACGGTCAATACATTCCCATCATACCGATAGTCGATAACAGTGGTATCGGGATTGGTAATGACATACATCCCGTCACCACCCGAAATATGAAACGTAGCCCCTGCGCTGTACGGGCTGAGCGTCAGGACACTGTCGGTAAAATCCAAGTCTGCCTCTGATGAAAGCGACAAAAAAATAGCTCCATAATCATCGTCCTTACACGAAGCAAACGAAACAATTCCAGCCAGCAGGACAATGTATAATAAACTTCTTACAAGAGTCTTTTTCATATCTTCATTTCCTAATGTTATACAATGAGACAAAGATACGATTTTTATTTTTCCAAAATACTCCTCTGCAGGGGATAAAGGAGTTAAAAGGCGTTAACTCCTTTTTCATTCCTCGCTAATGGTATAGTCTCCAGCCTTTTCGGTAATTACCTGTTGCAAAGCATCCAATGGCAATGCTTTGCCATCAGCATAAGTAAGAGTAGCGACAGGAGGTTCCAGTGTCACCTGTGCTTCTACTCCTGCTATCGAATTCAACGCCTTTTCCACATACGTGCGGCAATGATTGCACATCATTCCCTCTACACGATAGGTACGGCTTAAGGCATGCGAAACGACCTGCCCGGGAACAGGCTCCACAGATACAGCCTCTACCGGTTTTCCGATGCGCTTGCGGTGCAGGCGCAGGCTATTAGTCACTACACTAACACTACTCATAGCCATTGCCGCCCCAGCCAGCATGGGATTGAGCAGAAAACCATTTATCGGATAAAGGATACCGGCAGCAATGGGCACACCTATCAGGTTATAAATAAATGCCCAGAACAGGTTCTCGCGGATGGTACGGGTGGTGAAGACCGAAAGCCGGATGGCATCGCTTATCTTACCTAAATCGGACGAAATCAAAGTCATCTTTGCCACATCCATCGCCAGATCGCTTCCTTGCCCCATCGCAATGCTGAGGTCGGCATGTGCCAGTGCCGAACTATCATTGATGCCATCGCCCACCATCGCCACGTGCCTGCCTTCTGCCTGAAGATGCCTGATAACCTCTGCCTTGTCTTGCGGAAGCATCTCTGCACGGAAATCATTGATACCTACCTGGCGGGCTATACTTTGCGCCGTCACCCGATTGTCACCGGTAAGCATCATCACCGATATGCCTTGGCGTTGCAGGTTTTCGACGGCAGCTTTCGAAGTGGGCTTGATACGGTCGGCTATGGCAAATACCCCCAACGCTACTTCGGCGTCGGCAAACCATACAACCGTTTTGGCTTCGGAAGCAAAGACATCCGCCTGTTTCTGTAATTCATCAGCAATACGGATATGATGTTCTGCCAGCAAGCGGGAATTACCCACATAATAAGCTTTGCCGTTCGATGTACCTTTAATGCCCTGCCCTGTCACACTTTCCGCATGCTCGATAACAATGCGTGCTCCGGCATCAGCAAGACTTTCCGCATACTGTACAACCGCATTTGCCAACGGATGCTCGGAACATCTTTCTAATGCATAGAAAACGGCTTGCAGATATTTGTCCTGCGTATTCCATACGGCATCGGTTACGACGGGTTTCCCTTCGGTAATGGTACCGGTCTTGTCCAGCACAATCGTGTCTATCTTTTTCGCTACCTCCAGGCTCTCGGCATCTTTGATGAGAATGCCTTGTTCAGCCCCCTTGCCTATACCCACCATAATGGCGGTAGGAGTGGCAAGCCCCAATGCACAAGGACAAGCGATAATCAGCACCGTTACGGCAGACAGCAAACCGTGGGTAAAACCATTTGTCCCGCCCAATACCAGCCACAGAATAAACGTAAGCAGGGCTATCCCCATAATGGCAGGAACAAAAATACCAGCTATCTTATCAACCAGCTTCTGTACCGGTGCCTTGCTTCCCTGCGCCTCTTGCACGGCACGGATGATGTGTGCCAGCATCGTATCGGCTCCCACCTTTTCAGCACGGAAACGGAAACTTCCCTTTTGATTGATGGTTCCGGCATAGACATTGTCGGCTTCTTTTTTCCATACCGGCACGGGTTCGCCGCTTAGCATACTCTCGTCAACATACGAGTTTCCTTCGGTCACCTTTCCGTCTACAGCGATACGTTCGCCCGGTTTTACCACCAGCATATCCCCTGCCTTCACCTCATCAATACCAACCACCTGCATCGTCCCGTCGGCATGGACGAGGGTCACGGTACGGGGTTGCAAGCCCATCAGCTTCTTAATAGAGTTGGACGTCTGTCCCTTGGCACGTTCCTCCAGCATACGTCCCAGCAAGATAAAGGCAATAATCACGCTTGACGCCTCAAAATAGACGTGAGGCATCACGCCACGCTCTAACCAGAAATCAGGAAAGAACAGATTGAACAGGCTGAACAGGTAAGCGATGCCGGTGCTGTTTGCCACCAGCGTGTCCATATTGGCAGAACGATGTTTCAATTGCTTCCAGGCATTGATGTAGAACTCACTCCCCATCCAGAAAATCACGGGTGTGGAAAGAATCCACATAATCCAGTTGGCATAGGGCATATCCATGAAGAACATGCCGATAACAGCAACAGGCAAAGCCAGGGCTATGGCACACAAGGTACGGAAACGCAAATGCTTGTAACGCTCGGTATGAGCATTTTCAGCCACTTCAACACTATTCTTTTCCGTATCAGTCACCAGGTCATAACCCGCATCTTGCACAGCTTTCTTCAACTGTCCGGGCGAACATTGCGTTTCATCATAAGTTATGGTGGCCGTAGCCGCTGCATAATTCACACTTGCTTCACATACGCCAGGCTGGCGGTTCAGGGTCTTGTCCACCCGTGCGGCACAAGCAGCGCAACTCATACCCAATACGGGAAACGTCTGTTTATGGATTGTAGATTGACTCATATCAATTCGCATTTTATAGTTTGGTTACAAAGTTAACAAGCCTTTCGGATATACCTTTATATTATTATGGATATATTTTATAGTAAAACAAAATTGGTTTGCGAAAAATTCTTGACTGGAAATTCGGAGTCATGTACGACTTGACTCCGCAATAAAATCCGGCACAAGCAACTATTTGCTACAAACAGACAAAAAGCCCACAAAATCCGACATTTATCGGCAAAATACTTCTAAACTCATGCAATCTTATCTGTTTTTTTATTTACCTTTGTTCTTCATAACAAGTTTTTAAACATAAGGTGTATGAGCAAAGTAGTAATTAATTCGTACGAAGAATTTGAGAGATTGTTAGGCCAGCAAATCGGCGTGTCCGATTGGCTGGAAGTGACGCAAGAGCGTATCAACCAGTTTGCCGACGCTACGCTGGATCATCAATGGATTCATGTGGACGTGGAACGTGCGAAAACGGAAAGCCCTTTCAAGAGCACCATTGTACACGGTTATCTGACCCTTTCCCTGCTTCCGTATTTCTGGAATCAGATTATCGAAGTGAACAACCTGAAGATGATGGTAAACTATGGGATGGACAAGATGCGTTTCGGCCAGGCTGTATTGTCGGGGCAACGCATCCGCATGACGGCTGAACTCCATTCGCTGGTCAACTTGCGCGGCACGGCAAAGGCCGAAATTAAGTTCTTCATCGAAATCGAGGGACAGAAGAAGAAAGCCTTGGAAGGCATCGCCACGTTCTTGTATTATTTCTGTTGAATATTTAAGGAGTTAGAAGGAGTTAGAGGAGTTAGAAGGAGTTAGAAGGAGTTAGAGGAGTTAGAAGGAGTTAGAAGGAGTTAGAGGAGTTAAGGAGTTAGAAGAAGTTAAGCCAATACCTTCACGAGTGCTTCCACCAACAAAACTAATTGAATATCCGCAAACATCCCATGTAGGGGCGTATGGCATACGCCCTGAAGACATCCACGTGGATTAGTTGACGTATTCGGGCGTATGCGATACGCCCCTACAAAGCAATTGGGTGAAATGCGGATATTCAAAAAACTATTGGCTTCTAACTCCTTAACTCCTTAACTCCTTCTAACTCCTTAACTCCTTCCTTAAAACCTCATCGAAGTATAAATCCCGACACATCCGTCGCCGGCTACGGGATTGATTGCCAGCTGGTGCTTTTGGGCAAACGGGCGGGTGAAGATGTACGAGCATCCGGCGCCGATGGCTGCTCCGGCAAGTACGTCCCATCCGTCATGCTTTTTGCCGTATATCCGGCTCCAGCCCACGTAGGTGGACAGCACGTATGCCGGAAGCCCCCATTTCCAGCCGTACCGCCTTTGGATGAATGCCGCCGCGGCAAACGATGTGGCGGTATGCATCGAGGGGAACGAATGGCGGTCGCTGTGGTCGGGGCGGTCTTTCCTGATGCTGTACTTCAAGGCATACGTGACGCCTGCCGTGGCAAGGGCGGAGAATGCCCCTTGTTTCAACCCTTCCCAGTCTTTTTGAATCAATACGGCGGTCAGTCCTGCCACGGGAAGCAATACCGCTCCCACATCGCCCGACGTGCGCACCGCCTTGCGCGAACCGCTGACCTCGATTTGCTGGGCGGAAAGCGGAAGCGTAAGGAGGAGCAGGATGTATAGTGTAAATGCTTTCAGCTTCATCTGTTCAGTATAGTTTGGGGATAAATATCAAAAGCCCGATTGCCGCGGAAGCGATAGCGAGAATCAATACGGCTCCGGCGGCCAGGTCTTTGGTCCGCCTGATGGCTTCATCGTATGCTGGAGATACCCTGTCGGCAAGCGCCTCGATGGAGGAATTGAGGGCTTCGGCGGCAAATACCATGCCGATGCACAGGACGATGGCGACCCATTCCATGCGCGATAATCCGGCAAGAAAGCCTGCCGCCAGCACGCATGCGGTGATGGCACAATGTATCCACGCATTGTGTTCGTAGCGGACGAGCAGGTATATCCCGCGGAATGCATAGCGGAAACTCTTCATCCGCTTGCGGAAGGTAAAGCCGTCGTTTTTCATATCCTTACGCACACCTCTACTGGGCAATGGTCGGAACCGAATATTTCGGTATGGATGGCTGCGCTCTCCAGCTTGCCGGCGAGCCGTGCCGAGGCGAGGAAGTAATCGATGCGCCACCCCGCGTTCTTCTCGCGTGCCCGGAAGCGGTACGACCACCACGAGTAAATGCCTTCCTGTTCGGGATAGAAATAGCGGAACGTATCGATGAATCCCGCGTCCAGCAGGGTCTGGAACTTCTCGCGTTCCTGGTCGGTGAAGCCTGCGTTCATGCGGTTGGTCTTCGGATTCTTCAGGTCTATCTCCTTGTGCGCCACGTTCAGGTCGCCGCATACCAGCACGGGCTTCTTTGCGTCAAGCTCCAAGAGGTACCGGCGGAAGGCATCCTCCCACGTCATCCGGTAGTCCAGGCGCTTCAGTCCGTCCTGCGAGTTGGGGGTATAGACCGTTACTAAATAGAAGTTCTCCATTTCCAAGGTGATGACACGTCCTTCACGGTCGTGTTCGTCGATGCCCATGCCGTAGCTTACGTTCAGGGGCTGGTGGCGGGTAAAGATGGCGGTGCCCGAATAGCCTTTCTTCTCGGCATAGTTCCAATACGAGGTATAGCCGTCGAAAGCCAGGTCGAGCTGCCCTGCCTGCATTTTGGTCTCCTGCAGGCAGAAGAAATCGGCATTTAACTGAGTGAATGCGTCGCGGAAGCCTTTGTCGCAGCACGCCCGCAGTCCGTTTACGTTCCAAGAGATGAGTTTCATACGTTCTTTTTTTAGTAGATGTTGAATTATAGGAGTTAAGAAGTTAAGGAGTTATCACTCCGCTTTGCTCCGTTAGGAGTTAAGCCAATAGCAAGTCAAAGAACCGCATACACAAGAGGTATTGGCTTAACTTCTTAACTCCTTAACTCCTTAACTCCTCAAAAGATAATATCTTTAATTTTGATTACTTACTTATTTCTTTAAGTCAAACAGATAAGTCAGCCGGGCACCGATGTACGAATGTGCCGAGCGCGAAAACGGGTCCTTCTTTGAATTGTTGTAAAAATCCGACAAGCCGAAGTAATAACGGGCTTCCAGCACAAAATGACCGATACCCGTACGTACCTCCATGCCGCCCCCGCCTACAATGCCATAATCGAACTTCCGGTCTGCCATCTTGCCGTATTGCTCGTTGGGAGTACGTCCCGAAGGGTCCCAAGGGTCGCTCATCGTTTCTTTTTCCCCTATCAGGTATCCCACTTGCGGTCCCAGGTTGAGCACGAAACGCACGCCGTTCCCCTTGTCCTTACCGAAAGCCAGGTGGGCGAGCAGGGGGATTTCGATGTAGCTCATCGTGCGGTGATATGTATCGCCTGTCCCATCTTCTATCACTTCCTTCCATCCGCGTTGCGAGAAATTCACTTCTCCCTGTATACCGCATATCATCTTGAAATATTTTTCGCCGATATAACGCACGGTCAGTCCAAATGCCGGCCCTACCTGTTTGCCTTGCTTGAAACTGGGCGTGATACTGATAGAGCTGAAATTGACGCCGCCGTTTACGCCTATGGAGAGGTTGCTCCGCTGGTCTTGCAGTTGCGCCTGGGCGGGAGATGCCCCCAGCAGGCATAGTCCGGTAATGATAAGTATGTAAAGTCTTTTCATCATAAGTAGATGTTGAGAATTAGTTTATTTTAATATCCGCATTCCACCTAATTGCCCCTACATGGGATGTTTGCGGATATTCAAATAGTTTATATAATGTGTCAGCTCAGAAACGCAGATTAACGCAGATTTTCGCGGATTCTTTTGATTTACTATTTTTCGATTTACGAAGTACGATTTAATGCTCAAATAGTAAATTGTCAAATCGTAAATTAAAGTAATCTGCGTTAATCCGCGAAAATCTGTGTTTCTGATAATATCATTTCATTTTGCATACTTACTTATTCAAAATCAAGTTTGACCAGTTCGTAATTTTGCGAGAAATGTACGAAGAATATCTTGCGGTTGATGAATCCGCCCCAGTTATTGACCCGCTCAAACTTGAATCCGGTCTGTATCGGTACCACCTTCATACGGTCCAGATTGTCTTCCAATTTGTTGCCATACTGCGAAAGCCCTTTCAGGAAATAATAACCGATGTCAAACCCCAGCATGCCGTATTTGGGATAGATATTCGCCATATCCTTGCTATACCAGTGCCGGTAGGCATGTGTGAAGTCCACGGCGGCTGGAAACAGGTTGTTGGTATAAAACGACGAATAAAAATACGTGTCCAGTTCGTAAAAGTTGGCAAGGAAATCCTGCGTGTAGGTCTGCCATTCAGGATAACCGAAGAGGTGCATGTCGAAATGCGGATGTTCCTTGCGCACCAGCGTAAGATGAGGAACCAGTTTTGTCAACGCTGTACTGCGTGCCGAAAGCGGTACGAAAATGTTCTGTTGCAGCGTGTCCATCGCACTGATAACCCGGGCAGGGTCAATTTCCCCCTCCAGGCGTATCTGGGTAAAACGCACACCGTTATCCTTCAGTTCCGCCTTCATTCCCTTAATGAAATCGGCTTTTTCAGGGTCGGGCGTACCATCATCAAGGAACACCACATTACTCCGCCCGAACTTACGGAGAAAATGTTCGTATACCTCCGAGTACAGATACGATTGTGGCGTATTCACCTGGTAAAGCAAAGGATTGTTGAACACCTGGTCTACCTTAGGAGCAAACGGCACCACCAACCGGATATTGTTCTGCCGGGCAAAATCCGTCAAGGGAGCAATCGAAGCGGCATTTACCGGCCCCACAATCAAATCCATCTCTTTCATCCGGCTGTCTGCCAGAATTTTTTCGGCACCTGCCTTAGTCTCCTTGGTATCGTAGGCATAGATATCCATCGACACTCCCTGACGTTTCAGGCTGTCTGCCGCCATCAGAAAACCTTCGTAAAACTCCACAATACGTGTCTGTGGCTCGCGCTGTGCACCGTTCTCTTTCGAAAAAGGGAGCACCAGTGCCACTTTAATCGTATTAATAGGCTTCTTTTCAGCAGCATTTTGCCTGAACAGCTCCTCGTTGGTAGGCTCGGCAGCAGCCTGTTTTGCCGCCTCTATCACCTCTGCCATAGCCTGGCGTTCCGCCTCTGGATAAGGGATAAAAAGAAAGGTTCCCCGTTTCAGCTTACCTTTCTTCAGCTCAGGGTTCGCCGCCAGCAATTCTTCTTCACTGATGCCATACTGGCGGCAGATACTGAATATGGTTTCACGGCGTTGCACCTTGTGCATTGTCTTCCATTCGTCTTTCGCCTGTTCCGAACCCTGTTTTGCAAGAGTAGAAGAAGGTTGTGCCTCTGTCTTTTCATCAGGAACCGGAACCACGATAACCTGCCCCACACGGAAATTGCTGGCACTCAGACCAGGATTTGCAGCACAAATGGCTTGCGCAGTCACCCCATATTTCACAGTCAGCTGATACAGGGTTTCCCCCCGCTGAATGGTATGATACTGCGGTCCCTGCTTGGCAGCAGATGCTTGCGGGATTTTCAACGTTTCGCCCGTGCGGATTTTCTGGTCGCTCCCGGGATTCAGACGCACGATATCACTTACCGGCACATTGTACATCCGTGAAATAGAATATAAGCTTTGCCCCTGTGCCACGGTATGCAGGAAAAATCCCGCATCGCCCGCGGTCTGTGCGTTCAGTACGGGATTACCTATCCACAACGCAGCCGCTACGCAAAGAATATGAATGAATTTCATCTTTTTGTCTCTTGAATTGTTTGAACGGGCAAAAATACGCATTTTTATCGGTAGGCTAATGGATATTCCCAAGAATTTGCTCTCCGTGTAAGATTTTTTGGGAAATAAAAAGTTCACCACAGGATACAGGGTACCACACAGGAAAATATAATTGAATATCCGTATTTTCCCAACAAGGAGTTAAAAGGAGTTAGAAGCCAATACATTAGTTCATGGAAGCCATAGCAAGACTATTGGCTTTTAACTCCTGCCGAAGGTATAACTTCTTTTAACTTCCTCTTATACTATGGGCATTTTGCGGAATTCATAAAAATTTAAAAGGCTCTGTGTCCTCTGTGGTGAAAAATGATAAACTTATTTCACTAATTCGTATTCCAGGCAAGCCATGATGAAAGGGCCGATGGCTTTGCCTTCATTGTTTACGATGGTTACGTCTTTACCGCACAGGTAATAGTCGGGTGTACCGTCGCGCGAGGGATCTTTTGCCGGACCCAATCCTGCCGAACGGCAACTTTGGTTCAGGTTGATGGTGCCGTTTTCGTTGGTGGTGACAAAGGTTTTCAGCAATCCTTGGTATGCCTTTTCGGCTACGTCCTTATAGCTTTCGGGCAGGATGCCGAGGCGGATGCCTTTCAGATAAGCGTAGGTAAACATGCTCGAAGCCGAGGACTCCAGGTAATTGGCGATGCCGCATCGGCTTACGAACGAGTCGTCGTATTGCAGCAATTGGTACCATACGCCGCTCTCTCGGTCTTGCCAGCGTGCCAGCCCCTTGGCTACGGTATTTACGATGGTCTTCAGCTCATTGCAGTCGGGGTGCGACTGGGGCATCACTTCCAGTACGTCGACCAGTGCGGCGAAATACCAGCCCATGCCCCGTCCCCAAAACTCTTTTGAACATCCTTTATGCGGTTCAGTCTTGTTTGCCCAGAACGAGTTGGCGTCTTCGGGATTGGCAGACCATGCGTGATAATACAATTGCTTGCCGGCATCGTAGGTATGACGGGCGATGGTCTTGAACTGGTGCGCAATGTCGGTCCATGCCTTTGTATTGTTGGGGTCGAAGTTGGCTTGCCATTCGGCATAGAAGGCGGCTCCCATATAGAGGCCGTCCAGCCACATCTGTCCCGGATAGATATCTTTGTGGAAGAAACAACCTTTGGCATCGCCTGTCTGGATACGCGAATAGTCGTTCACCAGGTAATTGCGTAGCCAGTCGGCAGCCTTTTTGTAGCGGTCGGCATTGTGCGTGCCGTTCTGCTCGTCCAAGGCTTTTTCGTGGCGGTAAAGGGCGAAGAGCACCTTGCCCGAATTGATGTTGTCAATGTTTCCTTTCTTGAAGTTCTTGAAGGTGCCGTCGGGATTGATGGCGTTATCAGCATATTCTTTAGCCCATTGGTAATAGTTGGCAGTCCAGTCGGCATATTGGTATTGCTCGCAAAGGTTCAGGAGCGACTTGGCTACCAGCCCGTTCACGTAGTCCCACGATTTGCCGTGTGTCCATTGTTTGCCTTGTGATTCCGCCATGCGTTGCGAATAGCGTGTTTGCGCATGAGTGGAAAGGGTGCAGCAGGCGGCAAGAAGCAGGCATACGGCGCATACGAATGTTTTCATGCTCGATAGTTTTTTAGGGTTAGGTTTTATTTCTTTTACGGTTAACGAAAAAAGGCCGGCTGAACATTCAGCCGACCTTCATGCTTTGAGGTTCCTGGCGGATTCGAACCGCCGTGCACGGTTTTGCAGACCGCTGACTAAGCCACTCATCCAAGGAACCATTGGTTGTTACACTTGTGTTTCTCAAATGCGTTGCAAAGGTATGACTATTTTTTGAATCTGCAATACTTTCCACCGAAATTTTTCATTTTTCTTCATGTTTTCCATCAGTTTTCTATCTGTCTTTTCAAGAAATGCTCTTTATTGTACTCATGTGCATCGTTAAACGGCGAACTCACTTGTGTTCATCAAAAGGCATGTTTGAATCGTTGTCTTTTTGAAATACGAAGCCAGCGCAATCTGTTTCTTCTGTGGAGAGCGTGCAGATTGCGCTTGGGCATTATCGCATCAAAAAGGTATGCCGTTTAAAACCGGTATCCGATATTCAGTTGGAAATTAGAGTTCCGCAATCCTAACAGGTCGTGCACCTGTTTGATGCCTACCATGTAATTGAAACTGACGGTGTAATGTTCGGCTATGATTGCTTTCAGTCCGGCAGTTCCTCCATATTCCCAGTGGCGGAAAGGAGTGAGAAGGGCATGTGCATTGTTCGGGCTTCCTTCGATGGGGTACGAATATCCTTTCATCGGATTCCATTGGTGTGTTTCCGTGCGTGCACCTTCTCCATCGGGCTGTACAATTTCCAGCGAGGAACTTCCTGCGCTGAAGCCGTATGCTGCATAAAGGCCGATAGACGGCATCAGGCAGAAACGCTCGGTAATGTGGAAGTTATAACCTATCTTGAGGGGCAGGATCAGGTTGTTTATTTTAGTGTCTGTCTTAGGAAAATGTGTCACCATGTAAGGCGAGAATTTCATGGTGCTCCGGTTCTGTAAAAGTGTCAGTCCGGATGAAAGTGTCCAATGTTTTTTGAACTCATAGTCGACGGTTGCCCCTACTTGGAACCCGGCTTTCATTCCTCCTGTTTGTTCTGCCGTATGCTTTTGACTTGCCAGATAGTGTGACAGGTTTGCTCCGGCTTCTACGCCAAACTTTACTTGTTGGGATGCTATTGGCAGGATATTTAGAAGAGACAGTATGAGTATAATGGATAATTTTACGTTCATAATGATGTAATGGTTGTTTTGAATGGATTGTTATGTATTTCTTCACTATTCTTCACTATTAAAGTGTGTTGTTGTTTTGTTTTTGGTTTCTTTTCTTTCTATTTTCGCACTCACCTCCTTTCTTTTTAGGTGGTTGGGGCAGGCACTTCCGGTTTCTTTTAGCGGGGAAAAGGAAGGGGCTTGCCTTTACTCACTCACATTATTGTAATTCAATAAAACTGTAAATGGTGTTTTTACCATCTGTAATGGAGACTATTCCTTTTTCTATATTCAGATGTTTTAAGGAAATTACGTACAAAGGGGTTGACCCAGTTTGAATGGTTTCTTTGTATGTAATTTCACCTTCTTGATTTGTAATGGTAAGGCATACAGAACCTATATCTTGCAAAAATTTAAGAGACAAAACTTGGGTGATTTCATCAAGGTCACCTTCTATAAGCTGATTGGCATCTAATGATATAGTTTGCATTTTGCTATTTGTATGCCATGTGTCTCTCCAATGGCATTTTCTGCTTTGAATAGGAATTGCAGTCAGTAAAGTTATCCCTATTAATAAAATCAGTTGTACTTTTTGCTTTTTCTTCATGTCGTTTTTTGTTTTATGGTTATTTTAATGGTGCAAAGTTATGTAGGACAAGAAAATTTTTCAAGAAGAATAGCTTTTAGAAACGGGACAAAGAGATGTTGATTTATAGGAAGTTATCTTTTTATTGATAGGACAGAGTATGGGACAAATTATAGGATGGAACTTTCTGTATTTTATTGAAAATAAGTGTTTTAGTCTAATAAACTATGCAAAAAGTCGTGTATGTTGATTTTTTGTCCGGTCAGTTGTAATTTTTGGCGTACTCTTGAGCGATATTTGTTGACAGAATCTACTTGTACACCTAAAAGTACAGCTTCTCTATTAGTGTCGAATCCAAATACAGACAAGTAGGCACATTGTTGTTCTTTATCGGTCAAGTTATTATTTTGTAAGAATTCGTAGATAGGCGGATAGATTGAACGTATGAGTGTTTCAATGGCTGCCCAATCTTTGTTCCCCAATAGTGGTTTTTGTTTACCGGCAACTATTTTTTCAGATAATCTGTACAGTCTTTTTGTAATGTTGGCTTCTTGAAATAATTGTAACCGTTGTTGCTGGATTTGCAGGTTTAAGTTTTTTGTTTCTTGTTGTTTCTCGACATATTGGGTCTCCAGTAAAACATTGTCTATATTGAGCCGTTGTTGTTCAGCTATTTTTAAGGATAGATTTTGTAATTCGGCTTTATTGAGAGCCAAATCCTTTGCCAGCATATTTAATTTTGCATTCTTGTTTTGAAGTTCCAATTCCTGGTGGTTGATTTTTTTGTTTTTCTTGTTTAATCGTAATTGGTAGATAATAGTCATTAATGAAGCAAAAAGTAGGAGAAGTATGCCCCCGGTGAAATATCGGTGTTTTATTAGTTTTAGCCGTTTGTTTTCGGCAGACAATTTGCTTTGGTTGTATTTCTTTTCTGCTGTGATGACTTCATTTTGGCTCCTGAGGAACATGATTGAATCTGATAATTCTATATATTCCTTTAGATATGTTAATGCTTGTTTGTAATTATGCTTTTTCTCTTCTATTAGCGCACGAGCTTGAAGCATTCCAATGGGAATGTCTTCATTTAGGTTCGTTAATTTTGTATTGTTGTTAAGCTGTTCTGCCGCTTGGAGGCATAAACGTGCGCTGTCCAATTGATTTTCTTGGATGTATATATGGCTTAGGGCTAAAAAATCAGGTAGGCAATAGGGGTAATTCTCTTTTATCGTTTGTTTGAAACAATTTTTAGCTTTAGCATATTCACCTTTCATTTGGAAAATATTGCCTATGCCATTTATGATACTTCCAATATCAGAGAGGTTTCCTATAGGCCGTATTAATTTTTCGGCTTCTTGCATATAATGTAACCCTATATTGAGTGAGTCAGAGAATGCAGCCTGCCGTCCGGCATCGCGTAAAGCGAAAGCTTGGCTGCGCTGATTCTTGGCAAATTTAAAGAAATCGGCGGCTTGCAAATATTTATCCTTTGCTTTAGGGTACATAGCTTTGAATTCGTACATATCTCCCATATAACTGTTAATATAACCAGCAAGATTAAAGTCTTTTATTTTTAGAGCTATATCCTGTGCTTTTAAATAAGTATGCATGGCATCTTCATAGTTCCCATCTTCTACATATGCCCTGCCTAAATAAAGCAAGATGCGTGCCTGTTCATTTGCACTTCCTTTATGTTGATAGTAATGTACCGCTCGTTCTAATTGGTGACTATAAGGGAGGTCGGTATGAAGTGTGTCGGCTATTTGCCCCATCATCATGCACCATCGGGCATTTTGTTGTGCATTCAGATTTTCGGGATATTCTATACTGTCCAGTAGCAAGTATGCTTGTTCTGGATGGGTGTACAACAGTTTGTGGGCTTGTGTTAATTGGTAGGTAGCTATACTAGCTTTTTCTTGACAGGAGAAAAGTCCGGTCAAAAAGAAAATAAAGGTAATTGCGTATACAAGAAAGCGGTACATATATCGGGCTTTTGTTTTCATGCTTTTTGGGTTTCATGACAAAATTAAGCAAAATCCGTTGAAATATGTATGTCGTTTCAGTTAAAAAAATATCTGCTTCTGCGCCTCTGCGTTCGTTAGTTGAAACGCAGATTGACGCAGATTTCGCAGATTACTTTTCAATTTATGTCTGTTGTTCGCATCTATTTGTTTCTGTTTGCTCAGAAAGGAACGTACACGGAGAGCATGAGGTCGGACAGATGCCCTTTGCGTCCGTTTGCCGCTCCTTTGTTGAAATGCTTCAGCACGTCGAGGCATCCGTATTGGTAGGAGAGGGCAAGCTCGCAATGCTTTCCTATGCGATAGCCCACTTTAGTCAAGACGGGCAGGTCGAATACGGCTTGCGGGCGTACATAGAGGGTAGGAGCCATACCCAGCCCGAAGAAGAACTTCCCGGTGATGCGGTAGTTCCAGCTGGCAGCTATGGATACGGGCATGACGAACTCGCTGAACTCATCTCCTTCATTGCCGGTGTAAGTGCCGTCTTGTTTAGAAAGGAACGGCACGTATTTTTGTGTGCTCATACCTTGGAATCCGATGGTAAGGTCGAGGTCGAAGAAGTGTTTCCGCTGAGGCAGGAAGCGTAAGCGGTATCCTATCATCCCGTTTCCTTTCAGGTTATGGTCGTAGCGTAATTCGTTGGTAGGCGGAATAAGTTGCTTGCTGTCCTGCATGGGGAATCCGATACCTCCGCCGACTAACACTCCGTGTTCCACCTTCTGCGCGAAGGCGGAGGTGGAAAAGATTACTAACAATAAAAAGAATAAGAAGCTGTTTTGAATTTCTCCAAAAAGTTTTTCTTGGCTTGATGTATCCGTTTTCGTGTGTGCTTTGGGCGATTTTTTGGTCCTTTTCGCTCCTGTTCTTCGTCAGATAGCCCGCTATCTTCCTCATCACAGAAGCAAAAATGCCTCAAAAACTCATCCCAAATCATCGCACGATAAATTCAAAACAGCTTCTAACTTTTTCATAACTTTGGCTTCTTTAATTGGTTTCATCTGTATGACGGAAAGAAACCGGAAGCTCCCTATTGGCGGATAGTGAATATTGGTTAATCGGGCAATGCTTTCAAGGTTTCTTGTGTTTCCCTTTCTGGCATCCGGCACATCCGCATCCGCACCCGCAATCGGTTTGTCCCGGTTTCTTCTTCTTGAAGAACTTCAGGAAGTGCCGCCCTGCGTAAATAACGCAGAGCAGCACGATGATATAAACAAGGATAGTTTGTGTGTCCATGAGTTTTATTTTTAGGAACTAGGCACTAGTTGACCAGGTACTAGGTCTTTAATAGCATGTATTTATCTAATTAAAACCGATGTCAACTAGTCAATTAAATAAATAATTTCCCTATCTGATGCACCGCAAACGCCACTATCCAGGCAAGTACGGTGGTATAGCAAGCCGCAAAAGCTGCCCACTTCCAGCTTCCCGACTCGTTCTTGATAGCCGCTATGGTGGCGATGCAGGGGAAGTATATCAGTACGAAGAGCATATAGCCGTATGCCACTAAGGGCGTGATGGGGATGCGTTCGGAGAGATTGACATTCTCGATGTCTTCTTCGTTGGTATAGAGTACGCCCAGCGTACTGACCACCAGCTCTTTGGCTCCTACGCCCGACAAGATGCCGATGCCCATCTTCCAGTCGAATCCTAACGGTTCGATAACGGGCTCGATGGCTTTGCCTATCTGGCCGATGTAGGAGTTCTCCTGCTGTTCGGCGGTAGTTTCATACCGGTCGTGGTTGGGATAATATCCGAGGAACCAGATGATGATGGACGCTATCATGATGATCCCTCCCATCTTCTTGAGGTATTGCGCGCCTTTTTCCCAGGTGTGGCGTGCCACCGATTTTGCCGTAGGCATACGGTAGGGTGGAAGTTCCATGACGAAAGGAGCATCTTCGCCTTTTACGATGAACTTGCTGAAGATGCGTGCCATGAGCACGGCGAGCAGGATGCCGGCTACGTAGAGCGAGAGCAATACCAGGCTGGCGTGGCTGGGGAAGAAGGCTCCTATCAATACCAGATAGATGGGCAGGCGGGCGCTGCACGACATCAGCGGGTTGATGAGCATGGTGACCAGGCGTGCCTTGCGGCTTTCGATGATGCGCGAAGCCATGATAGCCGGTACATTGCATCCGAAGCCCATGATGAGGGGGATGAACGACTTGCCGTGCAATCCCATTTTGTGCATGATTTTATCCATGATGAATGCCGCGCGTGCCATGTAACCCGTATCTTCCATGAACGAGATGAAGATGTAGAGCAGCAGGATGTTGGGCAAGAATACGATGACGCCTCCCACACCTCCGATGATGCCATCGATGACCAAATCCTTGAGCGGGCCTGCGGGCATGTAATGTTCGGCCAGTGAACCGATTTGTGCTACCAGCCATTCAATCCACTCCTGCGGGTAGGCACCAAGGATGAAGGTGCACTCGAACATGATGTAAAGGAAAAGGAAGAAGATGGGGAAGCCCCATATCTTGTGGGTCACGATGCTGTCTACCACACGGGTGAATGCTTCGGTGTTCTGGTTCTTCTCCACGAAAGTTTCTTTCAGTGCGCCCGAGATAAAGCCGTATTTGGCATCGGTGATGGCTTGTTCGCTGTCTTCGTTCATCGCCCGGCGGATGCGTTCGGCTTCTCTGTCGCGTATCTGGATGACTTCTGTGCCGTTGGGAAGGGTAGAGATGACGTGCTGCTCGATATCCTTGTCGTTTTCCAGCAGCTTGATGGCCAGGAAGCGGGTGGAGTATTTGTAACGGATGTTCTCGTTCTTGCAGATTTCTTTCTTTACGGCATCGATACTGCGCTCCAGTTCCGGTCCGTGGTTGATGTGGATGTGGCGGATATAGCTTTTCGAGTCAAACTCTTGTACTTCTTCTTCCTTGCTTCCGAACTTGTGGTCGGGCGCGTACTGGTCGTGCCATTGGCGTAGTTCGCGCAGGGCTTCATTCTTTATCTCATCTTTTTGCCCCATGAAGTCGGCACCTTCGTATAGCCCGATGATGACGTGGAAAAGTGTATCGATGCCTTTTCCTGTGCGGCTTACGGTGGGCACCATAGGTACGCCTAACAGTTGCCCCAGTGTTTTATGGTCGAGGGTATTTCCGCTATGCTCCAGTGCGTCGTACATGTTGAGTGCCACCACCATGCGCACATTCATGTCGATGAGTTGGGTGGTGAGATAGAGGTTGCGCTCCAAGTTGCCTGCATCCACTACGTTGATAATGACGTCGGGTGTCTCATCGATGATGTGCTTACGCACGTAAAGTTCTTCGGGACTGTATGCCGAGAGCGAATAGGTGCCCGGCAGGTCGACCAGCCGGAAGTGATAGCCTTGGAAATCGAAATGCCCTTCTTTGGCATCTACCGTTACTCCGCTATAGTTGCCTACATGTTCGTGCGCTCCCGAAGCGATGTTGAAAAGTGAAGTCTTGCCGCAGTTGGGGTTCCCCACCAGTGCCACGTTGATGGTGCGCCGTTTGCCCTGTGCTATTTCCTTCAGCTTTTCTTCGGATACGGGAATGTCTTCTTCGATGGGGTTGAGCACCCGGTCTTCGTGCATGGAGGCACGTGCTTCTTCTTCGCTCATCACTTCAATCATCTCTGCCTCTTGCCGGCGGAGTGAAATCTCGTATCCCATGATTTTGTATTTGATAGGGTCTTTCAGCGGTGCGTTCAGCAGTACTTCCACCGTCTTTCCCTTGATGAAGCCCATCTCGATGATGCGCCGGCGGAATCCTCCGTGCCCCATTACCTTGATGATGACTCCTTTTTCTCCAGTTTTAAGTTCTGATAGTCTCATAGTTGCCGTTTATTTTGCGGCAAAGATATAGGATAGATTTTTGCTATGCAAGTTATTTAGATTGTTTTTAAATAGAATGTAAAGAAGTTGCATCGGTTTTCGCTTCAGAATGTATGTATATGGGGTGTTGGGAGCACTTATCTGCAAGAGGTTTTGCACATAGGTGCATGAGGCATTGCATATAGTCAGGTATTTTTCTTATCTTTGCTTTATGTTTAAAAGGAAAATATTGCGATTTGTCCGCGAGAAAGATTTGTTTGCCGGAGGTGATACGGTTGTGGTGGCACTGAGTGGGGGAGCCGACTCGGTAGCTTTGTTGCGTGTGCTGGTGGAATCGGGTGTACGATGTGTGGCAGCCCATTGTAATTTCCATTTGCGCGGGACGGAATCGGACCGGGATGAGGCTTTTGTGCGGACTTTGTGTGCAAGGCTGGAAGTGCCTTTGCATGTGGCTGATTTTGATACGAAGGCATATGCCGCTGCGCATCATGTCTCGGTAGAGATGGCAGCACGCGAGCTTCGCTATGCTTGGTTCGAACAAATCCGTATGCAAGAGCAAGCGCAGGCAATCGCTGTGGCTCATCATCGTGACGATAGTGTAGAGACTTTCTTGTTGAATCTGGTTCGGGGAACAGGCATACAGGGATTGAAAGGCATTGCGGCAAAGAACGGCAAGGTGGTGCGTCCGCTTCTGGAGGTGAGCCGTGAGGAGATTTTGTGCTATCTGAAGCAGTTGGGGCAGGACTATGTGACCGACAGTACTAATGCAAAGGATGTGTTTATGCGTAATAAAATACGGCTCGATGTGCTTCCGCTATTGAAAGAAATCAATCCGTCGGTAAGCGAGACCATCGCCGGGACCGCGCGTAGGCTTGCTGATGTAGAGGCGGTCTATCGTTCGTCAATGGAAGAGTCTTGCAAGCGGGTAAAGGATGATGAAGGGCGCATTCATATCAGTTCTGTGCTGCGGGAAGTGTCTCCGCAGACGGTTTTGTTTGAATTGTTGCATCCGCTGGGATTCAATTCGGCGCAACTGAATGATATTTACCGTAGCTTGGATGGAGAATCGGGCAGGTTGTTTTATTCGGCGGATTATGTGGTTCTGCGCGACCGTGATTGCCTGCTGGTCAGAAAACGGGAAGAAACGGAAGAAGTGGTATGGACTTTGCAGCAGGAAACGGTTGAGGTGAATGCAGGCTTCCAAGTGCCGAAAGATGTGCATGTGGCTTGTCTGGATGCTTCGAAGGTAAAGGCTCCGCTGGTATTGCGTAAATGGCAGGCGGGCGATAAGTTCGTTCCCTTTGGTATGCGTGGATTCAAGAAGGTGCGCGACTATTTGCGCGACCGCAAGTACTCTTTGTTCGATAAAGAAAACCAATATGTGGTGTGTGCCGGTGATGATATCGTATGGCTGGTAAACGAACGTACCGATAATCGTTTCCGGGTAACGGGACAGACCCGTCGGGTATTGATGTTGCGGGTAAAAAAAGATACTCCAGCCATTCTCTAATGGTTGGAGCAGTCTTTATAGGGCGTTTTTAAAGGTCGTTTCCCTGTCGCTCCAGGGTAAGAAAAATGTTATGGGCATTTATAATCAAATTCCCCAAGCCATATAATTGAAGTATCTGATTGGGTTGCGTTATTAATCCAGATAGCTTCCTTTTATAGTTTCCATATCAAAACCGTACGTTCTTGATATGGAAACCGTATGTTTTCGATATGGAAACCGTACGGTTTCCATATGGAGAACGTAAAAGGAAGACAGCCTGAAACAGATATTGAACCTTTCAATCATACATTGATTCATATCCGCAAAACAAATTTATCAGAAAAATTAAGAAGCTGTTTTGGATTTATCAATTGATTATCAGCTGGACTGGAAGATAATGAAGGATGTAAGTTTGTCTTTAGGCTATTCTGTAATGTTCGGGACTTCAACAATGGATATTGTAAAAGGAGGTAACCATAACAGCTGGCAAGACTGGGGATGGATATCACTGAATATAAACCCACAAATCTTTTGTAAGTGACGATTCCTGTATGAGTTTTGGTGGTAATTATTCTGAATTCAAGTTTCGATAATAAAATGTATATTAAACAGAACGCTCAATTGAGTAAATTACATATAATTTACTGTAAGTAGAAAATAGAAGACCTGGCAAATAGTCATGAAATAAAAGTAAATGAGCTATTTGTCAGGTCTTCTATTATAATTGAAATTAATCTTGATATTATATGGGCCTTTTAATTTTAGCCAAGTTTAATTCTATGTTACCATTAGGTATTCTTTTTATTAATCCTTCCTTTTCCATTTTATTGAATTCAGTTGATAATGCAGGTCTTGTAACATTCAAATATTCAGCCAGCTGCGTTAAAGTATGAGGCATCTTAATGATATTAGAGTCTTTAGCCTGCTTTTTAAACAGATATACTAGGATACGTTCTCTAATTGTTTTTCTGGATAAAACATCCAAACGTACAGTTGTACATATATTACATTTTCCGGATACACAAAGAAAACTTCTTAAAATATCAGGACATTCACTGATGAGACGGAATGTGGAATCCTTTGTAGCTGTCAGAAGTATAGATTCTTCAATCGTTTTAAATGTTGCGGGGAATCTGTTGTCTTCTTTAAACAAATGAGGAGTTGCAAATGCACGTGGGGCCACAATATTTTCGATTAGAACCTCATTGCCATTTGCATCAATAATATTGACCTCTAATTCTCCTTTTAATAAGATATATAGCCTGGAACAGGCTTCTCCTTGTTCTGCAATTATTTCATTATTTTGAATCTTGAATAAATTAAAATCAAGTTCCTGAATGAGTCTCTTTTTTAATATAGTATTTAAATCACGGAATAGTGGTATTGAGAATAATATATCTTTATAATAGTCATTAAATTCAATTGTCTCCATAATCTTATTCTTTTTGAAAATGTACAAAGTTAGTATTTTCTGCCGACATTATGAAACTTTATCCGGACTAATATCCAATCTGATTATCAGATTACTGAGGATTATGTGAACATAGTGTTTTATTCATAGATGAAGTTTCATGTATGTATATTATATGCTTTTCAAAAGTTTAGAAACTGTTTTGAATTGATTCAAGAATAATGTTACAGTCTCCTTAAAATTTGAAATCAGCAGGCCAATTGGAAAAATGTTATATCTTTAAAGGTACCAAACTATAAAGTTATGACACACTATCCAACCGACCTGACTGAAAAACAGTGGCAAGTTATAAAAAATATTTTAGAACCGCAAGCGAGGAACCGAAAACATTCTCTTAAAGAGATAATGAATGCAATCCTTTATATCAACAAGACCGGCTGCCTGTGGCGTATGCTTCCCTCTGACTTCGCCCCTTGGCAAACCGTCTATTACTATTTCCGTAAATGGAAGCTTGAAGGCGTGTTTGAAGAGGTGATGGATACCTTGCACGCTTTCATCCGTAAACAGGCAGGGCGTCAGGAAAGCCCCAGCCTTGGCATCATGGATTCCAGAAGTGTGAAGACTTCCCATCATGTTGATTCTGACCGCGGTATAGACGGGAACAAGAAAACCAAGGGGCGGAAAGAGCACATAATTGTCGATACGCTTGGTCTTCCGTTAGCCGTCGCAATCCATGAAGCCAACCTGCATGACAGCAAAGGCGCTCCGCAAGTCATAGAGAAACTTGCTTATAAATTCCCGCGCTTGGTGAAAATCCTGGCAGACGGTGGTTATAAGGGAAAGTTGGCTGATTGGGTCAAGAAGAAATTCGGATGGGTATTGGATGTCGTGCTCAGGCCGGACGAATGTCCAACCAAGTTTCAAGTTCTGCCTAAGCGCTGGATTGTGGAACGCTCTTTCTCATGGCTGGAAAACTTCAGAAGGCTAACCATCGATTATGAATTCCTCGCTGAAACTGCGGAAGCCATGGTACAAATCGCATTCATCCAAATCATGCTTAACAAATTTATCGAATGAAATCAAAACAGCTTCTTAGATTTGAAATATTCGCTGAATAAAACATACAGTTAAGAATGAAAATGTATTGGATTGATTATTTCATCAGGTATTTTCTCTAATAAATATCAATGGTGTCATTTTTATTACATCGTATTTTTTTCATCTAAGGTAATTTTGTCGTATAGTTATAGAATATTTTATACCTAGGTAATAGAACAGAGGTTGTTCTTACCTGTAATATTAGGCAAATATTTAAGCATATTTAGAACTTTATGAGAAAAGTAAGTAGGGAAATGGACAGCAACTGGGCATTGGAAATAATGCGCAAAGCTCCATATATAACGGTTAGTTTTACAAGACCGGACGGTACTGCATATGGAGTACCATTATCTTTGGCCAGTAATGGTGATGATATTTGGTATTTTCATTGTGCTCCAGAAGGTGATAAACTTGATGCTATAGCAGTAAATCCAGAAGTATGTCTTTCTGCTGTTACAAAATGCCAACCTACGGTTGGTCCTAAAGATGGAACTTTCACTCTTCAGTACCGTTCGGCTATTGCATTTGGAAAAGCTGAGGTTGTTACTGATAATGAAGAAAAGATTTTGGCATTGAGATTAATTAGCCAACGCTTTCTGCCAAAACACATGGACGCTTTTGAGGAAGCAGTTAAAAGAAGCCTTCATCGTACAGCTGTAGTCAAAGTAACCTTGTCGGCTCCTCCAACAGGCAAGCGTAAACAATACGATAAGAATGGCGATGAAATGAAGTATGGAAGGATGGAGTAGTAAAATATTAGATTATGAATTTGTTTGATGTTTATTCTATATTCCCTATAAATATTGTTAGGGGTTCTGGTTGTTATGTTTACGATGACAACGGTAATTCATATTTGGATTTTTATGGTGGACATGCTGTAATATCAATAGGGCATTCTCATCCGTACCTTGTAAAATGTATGTATGAGCAGATGCAGAATCTGATGTTTTACTCTAACTCAGTAGTTAATAAACTTCAGGAGAAGCTTGCATATGAATTGGGGGAAATCTCCGGGTATTCTGATTATAGTGCATTTTTTGTAAATTCTGGAGCTGAGGCAAATGAGAATGCCCTTAAACTAGCCTCGTTCCATACCGGAAAGAAAAAGGTGATAGCATTCAGAAACTCTTTTCATGGTCGTACATCAGCAGCAGTAGAGGTAACAGACAATCCTTTGATCACAGCTCCTCTTAATTGCAATGATAATGTATATTTTTCAGGAATGGATATAGCTGAGGTGGAAAGTGTATTGCGTAGTGGAGATGTTTGTGCTGTAATAATAGAAGGTATTTCTGGGGTTGGTGGAATAAGAGTTCCAGAGGATGATTTTCTTAAAGAATTGCGTAAGCTGACTATACAATATGGCGCAATTCTAATTATGGATGAAATACAGTCTGGCTACGGGCGTACAGGAAAGTTCTTTGCTCATCAATGGAGTGGCATTAAACCGGATATCATTACTGTAGCCAAAGGTATAGCCAACGGCTTTCCATTTTCAGGTGTTCTGATAAGTGACGTTTTCAAACCTCGTAAGGGAATGCTTGGAACTACATTTGGCGGTAATCATCTTGGGTGTGCTGCTGCATTGTCGGTGATACAGGTCATGAAAACTGAAAACCTGATAGAAAATGCAAATAATGTGGGAGATTATTTCATACACAAACTGCGTTCTATTGAATCGCCATTAATCACTGATGTTAGAGGACGTGGGCTAATGATAGGAGTTGAGTTTGCCATATCTGTGTCAAAGATCCGAGAGATGCTTCTGTTCAATCACCATATCTTTACCGGATATTCTGGTAGGAATATTCTGAGAATATTGCCTCCATTATGTATTACAAAGTCGGAAGTTGATTATTTCATTGATAAGTTAGTATGTTGTTTGGATAAATTAGGATGTAAGAATGATTAAGGAAGGAAAGGTCCCTTACAGGGTTTTTGTTATAGCAGGTAGTGAACCTCTTGGCTCTGCAGGGATACAGGCAGATGTCAAGGCAATATCTGCATGTGGAGGATACGCTGCAGGGGCTATCACATGTGTTGTTGATGAAGATACAGAGCATGTAAAGGATGTTTGTTTAATACCTGTTGATATGGTAGTGTCTCAAATACAGTCTTTTATGGAGGATGTCGAGGCCGACTGTATTAAGACTGGAATGCTGTATTCGAAAGATTTGGTATTGAAAGTCTCTGAGACGATAAAAAACTATGCTGGTATACCGTTGGTGGTAGATCCTGTTATGGTTAGTTCCTCGGGTGATCAACTTCTTGAAGATGAAGCTATTTTTTGTTATAAAAAGAAACTGATGCCACTAGCCACTATCATTACACCTAATATGCGAGAGGCAGAGATTCTACTCGGGCGAAAATTGAATATACATGGGATTCTAGACGACTTGAAGGAACTTTCTATTTGGGGTAATTCTGTGATAATAAAATCTGTGCCATATAAAGATAAACTTGCAGATTATTTTTATTGTCCACAAAATGGTGATTTTAGGGAATATATTAAACCTATAATTAAAACAAAGAATGTGAATGGAACGGGTGATATGTTCGCATCATCTATTGCTACTTATTTAGCAAGAGGATGGAATATTATTGATGCAATAGATAAATCTGAAGATTTTATTCATAAGGCCATAAGTTATGGAGCAAAATTTTCTTTCGGGACAGGTTTTGGGCCGGTTTTTCCATTCTACAAGAATTATACTAAATTACAGAAAGAAAATCTCAGATATAGAATGAATATCTCTCAAGACAGAAATAATAGGTGATATATTGTTTGATGTTATTAATTATCTAGAGTGTGAAATCTTGATATATAAAATGATTATTGCATAATATTTTAAAATAGATATTGATTTTATGGAACTTAGATGTAAGAAAGTAAAGGATATTGTCTTAGAAAACTCTGCAAGTGCGTCTGTTTTCTTCAGATATGGGATAGACTATTGCAATGGAAATATGAGTTTGGAAGATTTATCTGGAGAAAATAGCGCTAATATAGATGAAGTCCTCCACGATTTGGAAAATATATCACATCAGGGAACACCATTTTATTTATGGCCTTTAGATTTGCTTTTAGATTATATTATAAAGTATCATCACAGGAATACAAAGGAAAAAGGGGCTTATCTTCTTTCTATGATTGAGAATGTGAAGGACAATTATGGAATGGAATATCCTGAATTAAATGAATTGTTTAATCAGGTTAAGTTGTCAATGCACGAATTGGAATCGCATTTTCAGAAAGAAGAGAGTGTGTTATTCCCATATTTGTATGAATTGTTCGATGCTTCACATAATGAAGAATATATAGAGACTATGCATTGTGGAACAATTTCAAATCCTATCAGAGTAATGACAATGGAGCATGAAAATGAAAGGATGCGCTATATGCATTTGAGAAAGATTACAAACGGTTTTAGAGTACCGGATGAAAATCTTTGTATAAATTATGAACAGATGATGGTTGAACTGGAAACGTTTGTAGAGGATTTATTTGAGCATATATTCATTGAAAATAATATTCTATTTCCTCAATTTGAGAAATTGGAGAGAGAATGGGTAAGATGATTAATTATGACGTAAATCCTATTTTTACAGAATGAAATTATGAATACAACACATTTGCAGCTAATTTCCTCTATGATAGAATACTATCGGGGTGATGCTAAACGAATACAACATTTTATCAAAGTATATAATTTTGCTTCATTGCTTGGAAGACAAGAACAATTGGACGAAGAAACTCTTTTTATTCTTGAAACAGCAGCAATTGTTCATGATATTGGCATACGTATATGTGAACAGAAGTATGGAGTTTGTGATGGAAAACACCAGGAACTTGAAGGTCCGGCAGAAGCGGAGAAACTCTTGATAAAAACAGGTAATTATACATGTGAACAGATAGAACGGGTTTGTTGGTTAGTCGGTCATCATCACACATATACAAATATCAGTGGAATAGATTATCAGTTGCTTGTTGAAGCAGACTTTCTTGTTAATATATTCGAGGATGGATTCTCTGCTGAAATGATTGAGAATGTAAGAAATAAGATATTTAGAACACAATCAGGAATACAATGTTTAGAAGATATGTATTTGAAAGCTAACTGATTTTATGATATAGCTTGAGAATACTGTTTTTATATTGTAGTAAGATCTAAATGAAGGAATCCCCTGTCTGGGGGATTTTTTTATTTAGTAGTCATTTTTAAGTATATAAATTCTGGTATGTTGAAAATAGCAAGTAATAGAGATATGACATCTGGATCTCCATTGACTGTTTTGATTAATTTTACAGTCCCTCTTTTGTTGGGCAATCTTCTCCAGCAGACATACTCTATAGTTGATGCAGTAATAGTTGGTAAATTTTTAGGTATAAACTCTCTTGCGGCTGTTGGTGCAGGTACTTCTGTGATAACCCTTATATTGGGATTTTGTACAGGCTGTTGTTGTGGTTTTGGAATCCCTATGGCTCAGAAATTTGGTGCACATGATTATTTGACATTGCGTAGATATATTTTTATTAGTCTGAAGATTTCAGCAGTAATGTCTATAATGATTGCCATAATAACAAGCCTGTTGTGCTCGGATATATTGGGTTGGATGAAAACTCCTGAAAAGATAATGAATAAAGCTTATATATATTTGCTCATTACATTTTTGGGTATTCCATTTACTTTCTTCTATAATCTTTTTTCAAGTATTCTACGTGCTATTGGAGATAGTAGAACACCTTTTTTGTTTTTGGCTTTATCAACTCTGATAAATATATTATTGGATTTATTGACTATTCTCTTATTGGATTGGGGTGTAACTGGTGCAGCTATTGCAACGGTGCTTTCACAAGGAATATCAGCCTTACTTTGTTATATATACATTTACAGAAAGTATGATATACTTAAGGGTTCCAAACACGATAAAAAATTTGATTTAAGAATTGCAAGGCAGTTATTGTATATAGGTATTCCTATGGGACTGCAGGTTTCAATAATAGCTATAGGGATGATTATGCTGCAAAGTGCCAATAATTTTCTTGGAACTGTTTATATTGCTGCATATACTTCCGCAATGAGAATTAAAATATTTTTTGTCTGTTTGCTTGAAAGTCTTGGTATAGCTATGGCTACTTATAGTGGACAGAACTATGGTGCTGGAAAACCTGAAAGAATATGGTTAGGAATAAAATCAGCTTTAAAAATAGTAATAGTATGTGTTTTAATATTGAATATAATTGTTTGGAGTTTCTCAAAAGAATTGGTTCTGTTGTTTATTGATTCCTCAGAGATTGATGTTATTGAGAATGCAGCTTTGTTCATAAGGATTTCTGCAATATTCTTTATTGTATTGGGAGTTTCATTTATATTCAGATATACTATCCAAGGGGTAGGTTATACTCGACTGGCTTTGTTTTCCGGAATATCAGAAATGCTGGCAAGGACATTTGTTAGTGTTTTTGCAGTCCCCATATTCAAATTCTGGGCTATTTGTTTTGGAGACCCCATTGCTTGGACGTTTGCTGTATTATTTCTTTTACCTGCATTTAAGTTTGTTAATAGAAAATCGTTGTTAATAAATAACTGAATTTTATATCCATTATACGGAACAAGTATTGTCTATTATAAAAAGCATAAACAATACTTAATTCCGTATATCCCTATTTATATGATAAACTTTAAAATTATTTATATACTTTCTTTATATAAGAAGTTGCACTCCTAATAAAGCATTTTAATTTACTTATTTTCCAACCGCTTATAAGAATTATAATAATTGTGATACCTAATATGCATGGTATTAGTAATGTCATGATTCCTAAAAAGGTAACAATTCTGCCAGTATGTATTTCTAAAGACAGATTCCATAGTGACATTGGCCTTGTTTTGTATTTGTCTGGCATTTTGATAAAACCATTTTTAGATTCGATTGTGCTAGCTCCATTATTATAATCAAATAGTATTGTTTGCTCATTGTTGTAGAAAACAAGACCTGATACTTGATTATTAGAGAAAGGCAAACCATAACTTTGAGCTTCTATATTGTTGTTTAAAGCATCATAATATGTTTCAAAAGTTTTATTCCATATATACAGGCCACTAAAGGAGCCTATAATCCATTCATCTTCATTGATTTGCTCCATTACGTTTAATCCCATGACACTTATGGGTGGAGTATTTAGTCTTGATATTCTTTCTGAGGTCCATAAGTCTTTAAATTCATACATTCCATCTGAAGTATATATTAACCAACTATTGTTATACTTGTCATATCTAATAGCCCTAAGCAGATCCTTCCATTTGTTTTCTGATTCCATGTTTGTTCCTGGTATAGGGGCTATTGATGAGTTTGCAACAAATAGCAGAAATGGAGGTCTTAAGAATGTTCCTGAAATTGTAATTATCATAAATGGAATAAGTAACTTGATTTGTACCTCTGCACGTTTTCCGTTTATTGTGATACGCATACAGATTGGTGCTTCTCCATTTTTTAGCAGCTTTGATTTCTTCAGGAAAAACAATACCGTAAAATAGTTTCTTTGCATTGCCATACTCTTCTTTTTTTGATGGTGTAAAAATACATGTTTTGAAAAGAGTTTGTTTTATGCAAAACACAGAAAATCAGTGAAATATAATCCAATCAGGTGGACTTGTTTTTATGTGGAAATTAAGTCCACCTATTTCACCTCCAGTAAGATGCGGTATTCTGCTTCAATTTGCGGTATGGATAAAAAGAAAAACCGCTGATAATGATTGATTATCAGCGGTTTTCATTGTTTTGCTTTTTGTTTGAGTGATCCGCTTGGGGCTCGAACCCAAGACCCCAACATTAAAAGTGTTGTGCTCTACCTGCTGAGCTAGCGAATCAAACCTGTTTTGCCATCATTTCTGATTGCGGGTGCAAAGATAGACACTTTTCTTGAACTGGCAAAACTTTTGAAGTTTTTTTTCTGATTATTTCATTTTTCGGTTCTTTCCCCGACCTCCTTACTCTGTTTCCCTACCAGATTTCCCTCGTAACGCTTTTTGGTAACATCTCCGGCATAAAGGCTCGTATTCTTCTTTTTCGCCAAGCAACACACGCTTGTCATCCGCTACCGTGCGGTGAGAAATATATGCCAAATCACCACATTTCACACAAATAGCATGCACTTTCGTCACTTCATCGGCTATGGCACACAATCCGGGTATCGGACCGAAAGGAACACCTTTGTAATCCATATCTAAACCGGCGATGATAACCCGTACCCCGCGGTTAGCCAGTTCGTTGCAGATACCTATCAAGCCTTCATCAAAGAATTGTGCTTCATCAATACCAACCACATCAATTTCGGAGCCAAGCAAAAGAATGCTCGCTGATGTTTCTACCGGAGTTGACTTAATGGAATTATTATCGTGTGACACCACTTCCGCCTCCGAATAGCGTGTGTCGATAGCTGGTTTGAATATTTCTACTTGTTGACGAGCAAACATTGCACGCTTCAGGCGGCGTATCAGTTCTTCAGTTTTACCCGAAAACATCGAACCGCATATCACCTCAATTCGTCCACGACGAAAAGTCTCTTGTGTATGGTCTTCTGAAAATACTACCATGATATGATCTTCTGTTTGAATAATTGCGGTTGCAAAAGTACGTTTTCTAAAGTAAAAAAGAATACAGTCCAGACTAAAAAACGATGTTTTAGGCTAGAATAATACAACTTCTGTTAAATAATGGAGCAAATTAACACATACAATCAAAAACTTTCTACCTTTGCTATATTATAAATGACAAATATGGGTAAACTGTATGTAGTACCTACTCCAGTAGGCAATTTAGAAGACATGACATTGCGTGCCATACGGGTGCTGAAAGAGGTCGACTTGATTTTAGCGGAAGACACCCGCACATCGGGTATTCTGCTGAAGCACTTCGAAATCAAGAACGCCCTGCAATCTTACCATAAGTTCAATGAACATCAGGTACTGGAGAGCATCATCACGCGGCTCAAGGCTGGAGAAAACATCGCCTTGATATCGGATGCAGGCACGCCAGGCATTTCCGACCCGGGATTTCTGGTTGTCCGCGAATGCGTAAGGAACGGCATCGAAGTGCAATGCCTGCCGGGGGCAACAGCCTTTGTTCCGGCATTGGTAGCCTCAGGACTGCCGGATGAACGCTTCTGTTTCGAAGGTTTCTTGCCTCAGAAAAAAGGACGGATGACACGTTTGAACTCACTGGCAGAAGAGACACGGACGATGATATTTTATGAATCTCCATACAGGCTGGTAAAAACCTTAACCCAATTCGCCGAACTTTTCGGTGAAGAACGGCAGGTTTCTGTTTGTCGGGAAATTTCAAAAATACATGAGGAAAGCGTACGAGGGACGCTTGCAGAAGTAATAGCGCATTTCACCGTTGCCGAACCTAAAGGAGAAATAGTAATCATACTTGCAGGGAAAGAAAAATAAAAGTATAAATTCTAAACAGATAAGAAACTATGAAGAAAGTTGTTTTATTTTCGCTATGCGCAGCAGCCTTATTGGCTTCCTGTACAAATTCGGGGCAGAAAAAAGACGCATTACAAGTTCAAAACGACTCATTGATGCTGGAATTGTCTAATCGGGATGCAGAACTCGATGAGATTATGGGAGCTTTCAACGAGATACAAGAAGGCTTCCGCGAAATTAATGAAGCCGAAAACCGTGTTGACTTGAAAGGTGATGCAATGGAAAGCAAATCGAGTGCAGAGAAAATCAAGGAAGATATCCGTTTCATCAGCCAGAAATTGCAAGCCAATCGTGCACGAATTGCAGAACTGGAGAAACAGCTGCAAAATAGCAACTACCAGTCTGCACAACTGAAAAAAGCAATCCAGAACCTGACCGCTGAACTGGAATCGAAACAAAAGCAAATAGAAACCTTGCAGGCAGAACTGGCTTCGAAAAACATCCGCATTGCTGAACTGGATGAAGCTGTAGCCGACTTGAACAAAAACGTAGACGAACTGACGGCAGAAAATGAAGCCAAAACAGAAACTGTAGTGGCACAAGACAAGGCACTGAATACTGCCTGGTATGTATTCGGAACAAAATCGGAACTGAAAGACCAGAAAATCCTGAAACGTGGAGATGTATTAAAAGATAACGAATTTAACAAGGATTATTTTACTGAAATTGATATCCGTCAGGACAAAGAAATCAAACTTTACTCCAAACGCGCTGAACTGCTGACTACACATCCTGAAGGTTCATACGAACTGGTAAAAGATGACAAAGGACAGTTGACTCTGAAAATCACAAACCCCAGCCAGTTCTGGAGTGTATCACGCTATCTGGTTATCCAAGTACGTTAACACGGCTCATATTAAACAATGAATTGTGCCCGATAAATGTTGGGCACAATTCATTTTACATGTTCTCTCACACCAACACTTCGGAGTTGTTTTGAATTTCTCCAAACAAAATTATCCAATCTAATATAGCCAAATACCTAAGTTTATCTTTATTTATCCAAACAATTATTCATTTTATAAGGTAAGTTCTCATTTTTTTTAGCTAACTTGCAATCCGAAATCAGCATAAACAAAAACAAATGAGAAAAATCTGTTTGCTTTTCATACTTTGGGCATGTGTATGCTTGACCGGAAATGCCGGAACGCAGGCAAGTGAGACAAAAAAGGATACAACCGAAATTTACATTGAGAAACAACTGGACAACCGTTGTTTCACGGTAGATGTATCGATGGCTTATCCCATGCGGGGAAGGAGTATTCCGTTGACAAGTTCTTACAGCCTGAAGATGAAAAACGACTCGGTAGACGTATATCTTCCCTATTTCGGAAGAGCTTACTCGGTGCCTTACGGAGGTGGAAAAGGCTTACATTTCCAATCGGAAATTACGGGCTTTTGCCTTGAAAAGAAAAAGAAAGGATACGAAGTCCGCTTTTCTTCGAAAACCGAAGAAGATGTTTTCGATTTTTATCTCGACATTTCTACAGGAGGTTCTGTAACGGTTTCTGTCACGATGCACAACAGGCAACCAATCCGTTACAGTGGAGAAATAGTGGCCGAAGAAATGCAATAATAAATAAAGATATCCGTTTTTATGGAAAATAACCAATACTATATTGACCGGCTGGAAAAGAAAAGCGTAAAACCTACTTCCATACGTCTTTTAGTATTCAAGGCAATGGTAGAAGCTGAACATCCGGTTTCGTTGCTTGACTTAGAGACAATACTCGAAACGGTTGATAAATCAACTATATTTCGTACCTTAAACACTTTTCTTGCCCACCATCTGATACATGACATCGAAGACGGCAGCGGGTCGCTGAAATACGAAATCTGTTCGGGAGAAAATGCATGCAGCATTGACGACATGCATACGCATTTTTATTGCGAAGTGTGTCACCGTACATTCTGTTTTAAAGGAATACACATTCCTGTGGTAAATCTGCCCGAAGGTTTCGACATGCACAGTATCAACTATATGGCGAAGGGAATCTGCCGCGATTGTACTCGTCAACGCAGGCAAGCGAATAAACAACCAATCTAAATATCCATTTAATTAAAGTAAAAACATTATGAACGAAATTTTCAGTATTGCCGGAAAAGTAGCCGTCGTAACCGGCGGCTCCGGTGTGTTAGGGAGTAATATTGCAGAAGGTTTTTTACGTGCCGGTGCTAAAGTAATCATTATCGGTGCCCACAAAGACCGCGTAGATGCAGCTGTAGAACGCCTGAAACAGACAGGAGGTGAAATAAGAGGTACAGTATGTAACGTACTCGACATTGAAAGTCTGAATGCAGTAAAAGACGAAGTACTGGCCCAGTGGGGACGAGTAGACATTTTGGTCAATGCCGCAGGAGGAAATATTCCAGGTGGTACACTGACAGTAGACCAAAACATCTTCGACATGAAAGTTGAAGATTTGGACAAAGTGGTTGACCTGAACCTGAACGGAACGGTTTACCCTTGTCTGGTGTTCGGTGAAATCATGGCAAAGCAACAGAGTGGTGCTATCGTTAACGTTTCTTCGATGGCTGCCTACGAATCCATCACCCGTGTACCTGGTTATTCAATGGCGAAAAGTGCTGTAGAAAACTTTACACGCTGGATGGCACAGGAAATGGCAATCAAGTTCAGCGAGAAAATCCGTGTCAATGCCATCGCCCCCGGTTTCTTCATCGGCAACCAGAACCGTGCCATCCTGATAAACCCCGACGGTTCGTTAACCGACCGTAGCAAGAAGGTCATTGCCAAAACCCCGATGCGGCGGTTTGGTGATATTTCTGAACTGAACGGTGCTGTACAGTTCTTATGTAGTGATGCTGCCAGCTTCATCACGGGTGCTGTATTGGCTGTAGACGGCGGCTTCAGCGCATTCAGCGGCGTCTGATTAACTACAGGTGTACTCACCATTACAAATTTATAAATCCTATGTGTTTCGACATATAAAAAATGAAAGTCTGCAAACCCCAATCAGCACATGATAAGTTCAAAACAGTTTCTTCTATGCGAACATTCAAAAAAAGAGGATAATCTTCTTCAACGAAGAGGATTATCCTTTTTCTGAATCAGTACTGCCAAGAAATTTAGCACATCATTTCAGCTCCAAAGGCACGCCACGGTAAAAGTCTAGTATTTTGAAGCGGAAGATATAGTTGTATTTCGCCTGCAGCTGATCGGACACCGCACGCATCCATGCCGTGCGCGACTCATTAAACTCGGTAGCATTCGCCTTGCCATTCATGTAACGTTCTTTCATTAAGTCGAATGATGCCTTAGCAGCTTCGGCTGCAGTACGGCTACTGGTGTATTGTGTCTGCGCACTCAACGTATTATAATACGCCTGTTGTATTTCCTTGTACAAAGTTTTTTTGCTATCTTCCAGTTGCCATCCCAACGTAGTTTGTTGGATGCGTGCACTCCGTACACGATTGCGCGTTGCCAGACGGTTGAAGATAGGGATGCTCAATGTCAGCCCCACATACTGGCTAAAATTATCTCGCAGCTGTGAACCGAAGCCTGCATTGTCCATGCCTGACATTTTATAATAATTAGTACTCAACCCTGCTCCTAAACTCAGCTGAGGATAGTAAGCACTTTGTGCGATGCGGATGCTCTTTTGTGCTCCTTCCAAACGATATTGCGCCGCCTTGATGACAGGCTTTATCAGCAAGGCATCGGCATAGATTTCAGCAGGTGGAAGCGGGGTGCCCAAATTCTCCACGGCATCAGTTTGGGGCGAAACGATAGCAAATCCGTCAGGAGAAGGTAACTCAAGCAGTTGACTGAGGTCAAGCAATGCCAACTGATAGTCGTTGTCTGCCTGCACTGCCGACAACTCATCTTGAGCCACGCGTGACTTAGCCTCATATAGTTCCGACTCCGAGGCCTTGCCATTTCGGAAATAAGCTTCGCGCTGTACCAGCATTTCACGGCTGAGGTCGACCTGTTCGTGCGCCACACGTGCCAATTCGTCATTAAACAAGACCTGCAAATAACTGGATGCCACTTGTATACTGACATTTTCTTTAGCAGCATTCAGGTCTTCAAGAGCCGCCTGCAGGTTAAGTTTCGAGAGGGCAATGTTGTTAGGAATCTGCAATCCGGTAAAAAGCGGTACACTGGTAGAAAGGCTGAAGCCTGTATTTTGGGTATTGATGCTATTGTAAGTATTGTCTGCCTGCAAACTTCGGCCGAAGCTAAAAGAGTGCGATGCACTTCCGTTCAGATCGGGCAGACGGCTGTTTTTCGCTGTGCTCAGTTCTATCTTGCTCTGCTCGGCAGAAGCTTCCTGCTGCTTGATGGTTAGGTTATGTTCGATGGCATAATCAATGCATTTCTTCAATGTCCATGCCTGCTGAGCATGCACAGGCATACACATGGCTCCTATCCCTATAAATAAATAACTGAATTTCATCATCGCGAATATTTATTGGTCTTCTATTTTCAGTCCGCGAACCTTGTCACCGGACTTTAATCCTTGTTTCACTTCCGTATCGATGCCATTACTGATACCTGTTACGATTTGCTGGCGTTTGAACTTCTGGTCAGGCACACTGTCTGTCAATACATAAACAAAAGTAGAATCACCGCTAAATTCGACGGCACTTTCGGGAACAGTTAACGCGCCGTCAACATGTTGCAATTCCATCTCTGCATTGGCGCTGTACCCCGAACGGATAGTCACACTATCGGGCACATCGATAGCAGCTTTGATTTCAAACTGATTGGCGCCATTATTTTCTGTACTTTTAGGAGATATATATTCCAATACGGCATCAAACTTCATATTCTGTAAGGCTCCTAAGGTGATTTTCACTGGAATCCCTTCGCGGATACGTCCCACTTCAGTCTCATCTACATTTCCACGGAATATCAAGTCACTCATATCTGCCACAGTAGCAATCGTCGTTCCGTCATTGAAGGTATTACTCATTATCACCGAATTTCCCACCTTGATAGGTACATCCAATATCAATCCGGTAATCGTAGAACGTATCAACGTACTACTGAATGAAGCACTGTTTTTCGTAATGCCTTCTTTCACGATTTCCAGATTGTCTTTTGCTGCCTGAAGTTCTTCACGTGCCTGTTTGGCAGCAAGCAACGTCTTTTCGTATTCTTCATTACTTACCAGCTTACCTTGGTAAAGTTTTTCCATACGTTCCAAATCGATTTCTGCCTGTTTGCCGTTCATCTCTGCCAGCCGGACCCGGCTCTCTGCCGCATTAAGTGTGCCCAGTTCAGGAATCACTTTTACTTTGGCAATAACCTCACCTTCTTTCACGGTCTGTCCTGCCTCTTTATACACTTCAGCTATGATACCCGATATTTGTGGCTTGATTTCCACCTCGTCACGTGGCTCTATCTTTCCCGTGGCAACAGTAGTCTGTACCAAGTCTTTGGTTTCTGCCTTCAACACTTGATAACTCACTTTTTCCGGCTGCGATTTCTGATAAAGAAATACAAATGTCCCAATAAACACAATGGCTATCAGAACCAGTACAGCAATTTTCATAAACTTCTTCATATAGGTTATGGTTTTTATTTGTTTCTTTTTTTTGTTCACTACAGATTACACAGATAAAAAAGATTTCCTCGTCTGTGCACTCTTATGGCAAATTTTCTATTCCCGTTTTTATTTTTTAAATCAGTGCAGTCTGTGGTAGGCGTCACTCGTCACGAATCGCATCAATCGGCTTTACCGACATTGCACGATAAGCAGGAGCCAGTCCCGCAAGCAAGCCAAGGAAAAGCAAAAGGACACATGCCCCGACAGCTTCCCAAAAACTAATCAAGAAATGTGTGGGTGCATTCGGCTCGGAAGTTCCTACCTCGACCACATTCAGCAAGAAGACTGCAAAAGCAATTCCCGCCATACCGGCAAGGATGGTCAAAACCATGCTTTCTGAAAGAATCTGTTGCAGAATATCATTCGGCCGGGCACCGATGGCACGGCGGATACCTATTTCCACCGTACGTTCTTTTACCGTTACCATCATGATATTGCTCACACCGATGGCACCTGCAAGCAGGGTACCTAATCCTACCATCCATCCCAGGATACGGATACCCGAAAACAAATTGTCCATCATACTGAACATAGCCTCTGCATTCACCTGTATCATTGCCTGGCTGTCATCGGGATGAATGTAATGCGCACGTTTCACCACTTGTGCCACTTTCTTTTCCACCTCGCTGATAGAGTATCCCTTGCGGGCGGTATAACACAAGAGTTGCACCTTTTGCCCGAAGTTATAGTTTTGCTGCATCGTAGTGAAAGGGATAGTCACAGAAGTTTCCGAACGCCCGTTTATAGAAATATTCCCCGATGAAACACTTACTCCAATTACCTGATAATAGATGCCATTAATCTTGATGAACCTTCCACACGGATTCTCCTTACCGGGAAAAAGCGTCTCGTAGATACGTTTTCCTATGACACATACCCTGCGCCGGTCTTTCACATCCATGTCATTCAAGTATCGTCCGTAAGTAATCATCGGTTCCTCTATCTTGCCATATTCGGGATAAAGCCCTTTCAATGTTCCCGAAATTTTCTGCTCATTATAAATCACATCCACTCCCCACTTTGCCAAGCTGGGAGTAATAATATCTACTTCGTTTACACTCCGGCGGACACGGTCTACATCACTATTTTCCAAATCCCAGTACCGTCCTTGCTGGAATCCTTTATAAGCCTTGCTGGTCTTGTTCGCACCCATGAATCCTGAATTGGTGGCAAATCCTTCAAATTCCCGCGAAAGCATCTGCTGCATGCCTTGCGCTCCCCCCATCAGTGCAATGAGCATAAAAATCCCCCAAAAGATACCGAAAGCTGTCAGCAAACTGCGGGTTTTGTTACGGGTAATGGTAACCAATATCTCTTCCCAAACATCTAAATCGAACTGTTTCATAACTTAAATATTTCTCTTGTCAATGTACTAGTCTGCCCTCAATGCCTCTATCGGACGGATTTTTACAGCTTTCAATGCAGGAAAAAGTCCAGCTAATGTTCCTGCAATAATCAATGTCAAAGTAGCTTCAATGGCAATGGAAAGGTCGACCGTCGGATTTTCAAAGAAAGTCATTGAAAACACTCCCATATCCATGGTCTGCTTACCTGCCACCATGTTCATATACTCGGTCACCGCTATACCTGCTACCATGCCAAGGTATCCGAAAAAAGTCGTAATGGTCACACTTTCTGAAATAATCAGCCGGAGAATAGACAAAGGCTTTGCTCCCAACGCCTTACGAATACCGAACTCGTGCGTACGTTCGCGTACCGTTATCAGCATAATGTTGCTCACGCCCACAATGCCGCTTAATAAAGTAAAAATTCCGATTACCCAAATGGCTATATGCAAGATCTTTGTGGCAGTCTGCTGCTGAAGGTATTGCGTGAAGCGGTTCCATATCCAAATGGCACTGTCGTCAGACGGGTCGAATTGTTTCTGGCTTCCCAGCATACGGCGATAGTCGGCTTCGAAAGCATCATTGTCGGCTTCGTTTGTCAAGCCCTTGGTGGTAAACATAATGTTGTCAATACTGTCTCCCTTACTGTACACCGTCTGTAAGGTAGTAAAAGGTACAAGCGCAGTAGGCGAGAAGCTATTCTGGTCCTTATAGACCCCGACTATCTGATAACCGACTCCACTGGCATTGACGTATTTTCCTATTGCATGTCCTTGCGGAAAAAGCATTCCTACAGTCTTTTCATGGAGAATCATCACTTTGCGGCGTTCTGCCATATCGCGTTCGTTGATGAAACGCCCTTCTTTCAGTTTCATTGCTTCCAGTTCTGGATAATTGGGAAATACCCCATCCACCCCTATGCTTAAAAACTCTTTGCCATAGGTTAGAGTGACATCGCTCTGGCTCACCGTAGCCCCCGTAGCAATGACATGTTCGGGAAAAGCCGTAGCACTCAACTCCCGGTCACGGTTATCCAGTGAAATGCTTCTTCCTTCCTGCATGCCTTGAAACGGCTTTGAAGTATATCCCGGATAGATTTTCATCGAGTTCATTAGCATATCTTCCGATTGTCCTTCGAAGGCATGTATCAGTCCGTTGCCTGCACCCAGCAACACAATAAGCATAAATATCCCCCATGCCACCGAAAAGCCCGTCAGAGCCGTGCGCAATTTATTACGCATAATGGTGCCATATATTTCTTGTATTAAGTCTACCATAAGATTACTTATTTCATGAAACCATTTTGTCCGAAAGGTGAAGCGTTATGGTCAATGTTGTCTTCAATACGTTCAATGACGCCGTCTTTGATATGGATTATCTTGTTCGTCTGGTTGGCCACGCCACTCTCGTGCGTCACCACCACGATGGTCAGTCCCTCCCGGTCATGCAGGTCTTTCAAGATATTCATCACTTCCACCGAAGTCTTGCTGTCCAGTGCACCGGTAGGTTCATCAGCCAAAATAATCTGCGGCTTCGATATCAAAGCACGCGCAATGGCCACACGTTGCTTTTGCCCGCCCGAAAGTTCGTTGGGCATATGGTGTGCCCACTCTTTCAGTCCCAGCTTGTCGAGGTATTCCATAGCCAGTTCGTTCCGTTTCTTTCGGTTCACACCTTGGTAGAAAAGCGGTAGGGCCACGTTCTCCATGGCATTCTTGAACGAAATCAAGTTGAACGATTGAAAAATAAACCCGATCATCCGGTTGCGGTATTCGGCTGCACGCGTCTCGCTCAGATTTTTGATAAGCACATCATTCAGGTAATATTCACCCGAATCATAATTGTCAAGAATGCCCAATATATTTAATAAGGTGGATTTTCCCGAACCTGAAGCTCCCATAATAGAAACAAATTCTCCCTTCCCGATAGTCAAATCAATGCCTTTCAACACATGAAGCGGAGCTCCGTTGTGGTAAGTTTTATTGATATCCTTTAGTTGTATCATAATGTAAAACTTTGGTTTTTCTTTCGTTTTTATGCCCTTTAGACGCTGCTAAGATATAAAAAGTTACGCAACAGCTTAAATAAATTCATTAAAAATTTGCTCCGTTGTGCCCGATTGCTTACTTTTGTTCTCATAACTAACCTTTAAACGATTTAATGTCATGGCAACAAATATGGAAAAACCCTACGTAGTAGGTATGGACATCGGTGGAACAAACACCGTGTTCGGTATTGTTGATTCACGCGGAACCGTACTGGCTTCCGATTCTATCAAGACACACCAATTTGAAAAAGTAGAAGATTACGTCGATGCCGTATGCGAGCGGATGCGTCCGTTATTGGAACAATTCGGAGGTTCCGACAAAATCAAAGGGATGGGTGTAGGTGCGCCCAACGGCAATTATTATAGTGGCACTATCGAATTTGCGCCTAACCTGCCATGGAAAGGCATCATCCCCCTGGCTGCCATGTTCGAAGAACGTCTGGGTATTCCTACTGCCCTGACCAACGATGCCAATGCAGCTGCCATCGGTGAAATGACCTATGGAGCCGCACGCGGTATGAAAGACTTTATCATGATTACTTTAGGTACAGGCGTAGGAAGCGGTATTGTCATTAATGGACAACTGGTATACGGTCACGATGGATTCGCAGGCGAACTGGGTCACGTCATCGTAGACAAGGAAGGACGTATCTGCGGATGCGGCCGTAAAGGATGTCTGGAGACTTATTGTTCAGCAACCGGTGTGGCACGTACGGCACGCGAATTTCTGGTAGCACGTTCCGAGCCCAGCCTGCTGCGCAATGTCCCGGCCGAAGAAATCCAATCGAAAGACGTTTATGATGCAGCCGTAAAAGGCGACAAGCTGGCTCAAGATATTTTTGAGTTCACGGGCGACATATTGGGCCGTGCGCTGGCTAATTTCATTGCTTTCTCCAGCCCTGAAGCCATCATCCTGTTCGGAGGATTGGCCAAATCGGGCGATTACATCATGAAGCCTATCCAGAAAGCTATGGAAGACAATGTGCTGAACATCTTCAAAGGCAAAACAAAAATACTTCTTTCTCAACTGAAAGATGCTGATGCAGCCGTATTAGGCGCCAGCGCTTTGGGATGGGAAGTAAAAGAAAACTAACAAGTCGGTATAAACGACAAAAAACAATCAAATCCGGATGGTACGTGATGTATCGTCCGGCTTTAATTTTAGATCCTTACAATTACAACTTATAGTAGAACAAAGCCTGTTTCCAGTGTCACGCAGGGTTGCAAATCAGCTTTTTCAATTACGCCGGATTACACATCCGGCATGACAAGCAAGACATTGGCTTTTTCGCAATATAACTGCATTGTTTGTAAGATTATTAATCTTACAGCGTGAAGATTAATAATCTTTCGGCATGAAGATTAATAATCTTACAAGCAAGGCAGCTATATCCGTCGTACGATGCAGCTATATTCATTCAGCCTCCCATGCAGTAGCATGTACCGGCGATATCAGTGTGTCTGGCTGAAGCACCAGCTGACGGGCCTCCCCTCTGATTTGTACATCAGGCACAAATGCTTCAGCCTCCTCTTCCGTCATCAGTCCTTTGACCGCAAGACGCCGGGCAATGACACGATAATATCCCAACTGATTTTCACGCAATGTGGCATCAGGATTAAACACCGAACGGAAATGTTTCGGCCGTGGAATGATGGATGCCAGGAAAATAGCTTCACTGACCGTCAGCTCAGACGGTTCTTTTTCGAAATAAAAACGGCTTGCCTCGGCCGCCCCATATACCAACGGTCCCCATTCGATAATATTCAGATAAACTTCGTACATACGTTCTTTCGAGGTGAGATGCTGCGACTCGATAAGCCAGACTATCAAGGCTTCTTCCAGCTTGCGTGCAATATTCTTATGGCGATTCAGAAAAACATTTTTTACCAACTGCATCGTAATGGAACTGCCTCCACGGGCAAACCCTCCTTTTTGTAAATCATATGCCAATGCCTCTTGGATAGCACCGGGATAAAAGCCATCGTGATAATAAAAACTACCGTCCTCGGATTGCATCACTGCCATCTGAAGCAAAGGGGAAATGCACGAAAGCGGACGGAAATGAGGATTTGACGGGCCAATGGCAAATGTACGCACAGGGGTGTCGTGCTCGTAAGCCGTATACTCGAACTCCGTACTCATCCGTGACAAGTCGGTAGTCCCCATACGATGAATACGAAATCCGTGCCCACGAAGATTGGAAGAAAATTTCAAACTGTCAAGACAGTTGAAATCCACATCGGCATTCAGGTCATAACTCAATTCTCCTTCTACCTCCAAGCCCCGCAAATGACTGAACAGGGCAGAAGGAAGAGAAGCAAACAAATCTTGTGCCGGGAAAGAAGGACGATGAACAGATGCTGTGAAGTGCCATCTGTCGGTCTTGTCGGCACGCACGAAAGGATGAAACGAAAGGCGGTTGAAACGGACGGTAGTAGCACTATCCAACTCGAACGCACGTTCACCGACATGTACCATATATTCTACTTCTCCCTTGTCTAATCCAATCGTGTCGGGCGACAAAGCCTTGTGATGTATTTCCAGCCCACCCACTTCGGTATATCCGGTAAGAGTTTGATTGCCGGCCGAAAACGGTTCCTGTTTCATACTGAATGCCACTGAGTCGAATGCCACAAACGTCTGGTAATGCGGAAGAATATAAGGCACCACGATACGCTTTCCGGATTCAGCCGAAGCAATACTTCCTTCTATCAGGCGCGTCTTGCAGTCAAGTGTACCTGCTACTCGCCATTTCCCGTTCATCTTCTCTTCCGATACTGCGATTTCAGAAACAAATTTCCGGTCTTCCAATACAAGGTCCGGAATCATAAAAACGGTCTGAAGTGAATCACGCTCACCCATAAACGTAGTGTGACGAAGCGTAGCATCTTCGGGGAGCAAACGAAACAATGCTCCCAACGCTTGTTCTACCCGCCTGGCATAACCGATAGGAACAACATCTTCTGTTTCCTGCCCACGCGGCTCCTGTGGTATACGCTGAAAGAACAAATCGTAATTCGATTTACCTCCGCATTTGACAAACCGGCACGTCAAGCCATCGGTATGCATGCTTTTTACCGACAAATTTCCCTGCAACAAAGGTAAGAGTTCGAGCTCAACTTCTGCCGAACGGAGTTTCAACAACGTATCCCGATGCAAAGGAACCACACTTACCCCTTCTACCCGGACCGTAGCAAGTGAAGGCATCTTTAACGAAGCATACGCTATCCGAAGTCCATAACGGTCCGAATAAGTTTCTATCTTTCCCTTTACCACATGACGCAGCAAAGTGCCACGGAACAAAAAAAGTCCTGCTCCCGAAAATATCGCGAGCAAGACTATCACTATACCGATTCGCTTCAATATCATCATATTCTGGGTATCTTGTCAACTAATCACCCACAAAAATACATCATCCTCAGGTTCTGTGCAAGAGTCTGTTGCCTCTTTCTTTTGATACATTCCGTTCCGGACGTTCCGAACGCGGACGTGCCTGTGGTTTACGGTTCGGATGTACAGGCTTGGCTATCGGATGTTTGCCGGGTTTATCCGTCCGTGATGGTTTTACATTCGGACGCCGGGGATGTGGTTTAGCCGGATGAGAAGGCCGGATGTCCGGACGATGCGCAGGTCTGTGGGGCTTCTCCGGACTCATTGCCGGATGCGGAGGACGATGCGCAGGGGTAAAATGATAACCGGGTCCAGAGGATGGACGCCTTGCCATAAAATCGTGCTTCCTATTATCGGGACGACAACGGAAATCTCCTCGATATATCGCATGATGGTACACCCTTGGGTAACGTTTCTGATAAAAACTTCTTCCGCCACAATGGTGCCGGCTATGTGCCCCACAATAAGTCAAGTAGTGTGCCGGACGGTCGAAATAAAAGAACGTACGATTGGGGTACATTTTGTAAACACGCAGATAACAGATATTGTTCATCGCATAAACCGGACGGAAAAAATAATCCAATGCCATAAACCGCACATACTCGGCACTGGACAAAATCCAGCGCAAGTCATCGTTCCGTTCGTCCAGATAACGATAATAAGCATCAAGCGCATATGACTCCGAACGTGCCATAGCGGCTACATACGGGTCGACGCAATGAAAAAAGTCGTAATTGACCTCGTACAGATCGTTGTACTGTGTTTGGGTCAAATTCAGTTCAAACGCCATCCGGTCGGTAAGGAAGCGGGCATTGATGCGGATATCCCCCAATCCGGAAGCCATGGCCGATGATGTCAGGCAACAGATGACAAGGAGCAGGCTCCATATACATTTTTTTGTCTTCATATGGGTAACGGTTTAAATTTCTTGATACAAAAATAGGAGGATAAAATTCCTCCTGCAACAGAAAGTCCCCACACATTGGTAGGGACTTTCCTATTTGTGATAGGGATTTCAGGCAATTGGTAACCCGCGATATGCCGCTTCCAGTTGTTTCATCGCCCGTTCTACTACAGCACGTGGACAGCCTACGTTCATCCGCATGAAACCAATGCCTTCTTTGCCGAACATTTCTCCATCGTTCAATGCCAGCCCAGCCTTTTCTACAAAAAAAGCATTCAATTCTTTTTGCGGTAAACCAAGTTCCCGGCAATCCAGCCAAATTAAGTAGGATGCCATCGGACGCATAGCCTTTATCTTGGGCATATGCGTTTTCAGACATTCGTCTACATAATCGATATTACCTTGGATATAGGCGATACATTGTTCCAGCCACTCCGTGCCGTGCGAATAGGCTGCCTCTACTGCAAGGAAAGCAAAAACGTGTCCCATATCCAGTTCGCCTGCCTCCACGTAAGTATGAAAACGGTTCAATAATTCCTTATTATATATGATGACATGCGAAGCCGCTAAGCCCGGCATATTAAAAGCCTTACTTGGAGCCATAAACGTAACCGAATGTTCACGGGCTTCTTCCGAAATAAGTGCAAAAGGCACATGCTTGTAGGGAGGAAGCGTAAGGTCGGCATGTATCTCATCAGAGAATACCAGTACATTGTTTTCGGCACAGATAGCCGCTATGGCTTCCAGTTCCTTACGTGTCCATACCACGCCTCCCGGGTTATGAGGATTGCATAAGATAAATACTTTTATGTCTTTCGCCAACCGGCGAAACAGTTCCAAGTCCATCCGGTAATGTCCGTCTTTCAATACCAGCGGACACGTAATCAATTCGCGCCGGTTACGGGTCACCAGCCAGGCAAAAGGATGATAGACAGGAGGCATAATCAACACTTTATCGCCCGGACGGGTAAAGGCATTGAGTGCCATCCCCAGCCCTGGTACAATACCTGGTACATAATGAAGCTGGCTTTGTTTCACCTCCATACCATAGCGTGCCTTCACCCAACGGATAATAGCCTGATAATAACTGTCCGGTTTTGCGGTATATCCTAACACCGGACACTCACAACGCCGGCGTATGGCATCAACTACAAAAGAAGGAGTAGCAAAATCCATATCTGCCACCCACATCGGAATTAAATCACTTCTTCCCCAAATTGCTCTCATGCCGTCTATCTTCTCGGCATCCGTGCCGCGACGGTCTATTTGTTCATCAAAATTATAAATCATACGGTATATGTTAGGTATCAGCCATTATAAAGACTAGAAATCAAACGTTAGGAAAGTTCGTTTACCGATTGGTCAGACACCGATATCAATCAGTGTCAAATCTTCCCCGAAAACAGCTCACAAAGGTAGCCGATTCTGATTATCTCCAAAATTATTTCAAGAAAAAGTTCATAAATTGTTTGTTTTTTAAAGAAAAGTATTACATTTGCACCCAGAAAGCTAACAAACTAACAAAACAAACGTATGAAAACATTTGCTACATACTTCTTCTTTTTCTTTTATTACTTTTACTTTAGCAATGAAGTGAAGCGGGAGTTTGTATGCATACGTTAAACGATAACAAACAAGAGAGAAAACCAAACTAAAAAATGATACGAAATCCCGCTTCCGAAACGAAGACGGGATTTTTTTTATTTAAAGCATTTTGAAAATGAAAAAAGTAGCCATACAAGGAGTCTTGGGCTCGTATCACGACATTGCGGCCCACAAATACTTTAAGGACGAAACCATCGAACTGATTTGTTGCAACACATTCGAAGAAGTGTTTGCCGAAATGAAGCAAGACGACAGCGTCCTCGGAGTGGTGGCAATCGAAAATACCATTGCGGGTAGCCTGCTCCATAACTATGAATTGCTTCGTGATAGCGGAGCCACCATCATAGGCGAACACAAATTGCGCATCAGCCACAGCATTATGTGCCTGCCCGGCGAAGACTGGGGCACACTGACCGAAGTCAACTCGCATCCTGTAGCACTGGCGCAATGCCGAGACTTCCTGCAACACCATCCGCAGCTGAAAGTAGTAGAAACCGAAGATACCGCAGCCAGTGCACGAGACATCAAAGAAAAAGGGCTGAAAGGTCATGCTGCCATTTGTTCGAAATATGCTGCCGAACTCTATGGCATGAAAATCCTGCAAGAAGGTATCGAAACTAATAAACACAACTTCACCCGCTTTCTCGTGGTATGCGACCCTTGGATAGCCGATGATTTACGCGAACGCCCGAAGCTGAACAAGTCGAGTATCGTTTTCTCTCTTCCCCATAACGAAGGAAGCCTCTCGCAAGTTTTGTCTATCTTCTCGTTCTATAAAATCAACCTGACCAAGATACAGTCGCTGCCCATCATCGGACGCGAATGGGAATACATGTTCTACGTCGATGTAATGTTCACCGACTATCTGAGATATAAACAAGCTATTGATGCCGTAACCCCGCTTACCAAAGCACTTAAAATATTAGGAGAATATGCAGAAGGAGAATCAACTTTATAACATCCAGCCTGCCGACCGGCTGGCGAATGTAAGCGAATATTATTTCAGCCGCAAGCTGAAAGAAGTGGCACGCATGAATGCCGAAGGAAAAGACGTCATCAGCCTGGGCATCGGAAGCCCTGACATGCCGCCTTCGGAAGAAACCATCAACGTGTTGTGCGAGAACGCCAAGAAACCCGACGCGCACGGCTATCAGCCTACCGTGGGCATCCCTGAACTGCGCCGTGCCATGGCAGACTGGTACAAGCGCTGGTACGATGTAGACCTGAATCCGGATACCGAAATCCAGCCGCTTATCGGCTCGAAGGAAGGCATCCTGCACGTGACACTGGCTTTGGTGAATCCGGGCGATCAGGTATTGGTGCCCAATCCGGGTTATCCTACCTATACATCCCTGAACAAGATACTGGGAAGCGAAATCGTCAACTATACACTCAGAGAAGACAATCACTGGCAACCTGACTTCGACGAACTGGAACGGATGGACCTGAGCCGCGTGAAGATTATGTGGACCAATTATCCGAACATGCCCACCGGAGCCAATGCCACCTTGGAACTGTATCAAAAGCTGGTAGACTTCGCACGCCGGCACAACATCGTGATAGTAAACGACAACCCGTACAGCTTCATTCTGAACCGCAAGCCCATCAGCATCCTGAACATTGAAGGGGCGAAAGAGTGCTGCATCGAGTTCAACTCGATGAGCAAAAGCCACAACATGCCGGGCTGGCGTGTAGGTATGATTGCCACAAATGCCACATTCATCCAATGGATACTGAAGATAAAGAGCAACATCGACTCGGGCACGTTCCGCCCCTTGCAGCTTGCCGCAGCGCAAGCATACCGGAACAGCGCGGAATGGCACGAGGAAGCCAACTATAACGTGTACTTTCGCCGCCGGAAGCTGGCAGAGGAAATCATGCACGCCTTGGGTTGCACGTTCGACCCCGAACAAGTAGGCATGTTCCTGTGGGGGAAAATCCCCGACACGTATGCCGATGTAGAAGACCTGACCGAAAAGGTATTGCACGAAGCCCGTGTATTCATCACCCCCGGATTCATCTTCGGAAGCAACGGCAAGCGGTATATCCGCATCTCGCTCTGCGCCAAAGACGAGAAGCTGGCGGAAGCGCTCAAACGGATTCAAGCGATCATGTAATCAGATATGAAACGCAGATTTTCACAGATAATAATTTAAAGTTCTGCATTTTCTGTAACAATAAAAATCTGCGTTAATCTGCGTTTTAGCAAACTTAAACTTACGAACTCAAAAAATTCAAAAGATATGGAACTCGAATTACAACCCATCGAACTGGAAGGCGTATCGAAAGAACGTCCCGTTGTCATTGCAGGCCCCTGCAGTGCAGAAACAGAAGAACAAGTGATGTCAACCGCAACCCAACTTGCCAACAAAGGAGTCAAAATCTTCCGTGCAGGCATCTGGAAGCCACGCACCAAACCCGGAGGCTTCGAAGGAATCGGCGTGGAAGGGCTGGCTTGGCTGAAGAACGTGAAGAAGGAAACCGGCATGTATGTAGCTACCGAAGTAGCTACTGCCAAACACGTGTACGAATGCCTGAAAGCTGGCATCGATATCCTGTGGATTGGCGCACGCACCTCGGCAAACCCCTTTGCCGTACAGGAGATAGCCGACGCGCTGAAAGGCGTGGATATCCCGGTATTGGTAAAGAACCCTGTTAATCCTGACTTGGAGTTATGGATTGGCGCACTGGAACGCATCAACGCCGCAGGGCTGAAACGTCTGGCAGCTATCCACCGCGGCTTTTCTTCGTACGACAAGAAAATCTACCGTAACTTGCCTCAATGGCATATCCCCATCGAATTGCGCCGCCGCATCCCGGCTCTGCCCATCCTGTGCGACCCGAGCCACATCGGAGGCAAACGTGAACTGATTGCCCCGCTCTGCCAGCAGGCCATGGACTTAGGTTTTGACGGACTCATCGTAGAATCGCACTGCAATCCGGACAGCGCTTGGAGCGACGCTTCGCAGCAAGTCACGCCCGATGTACTCGACTACATCCTCAACCTGCTGGTTATCCGCAAGGAACACCAGACCACCGAAAGCCTGCACGAATTGCGCCAGCAGATAGACGAGTGCGACAATAACCTGATGGAGATTTTGGCAAAACGTATGCGTGTATGCCGCGAAATCGGTACGTTCAAGAAGGAACACAACATGACCGTCCTGCAGACCGGACGTTACAACGAAATCCTCGACAAGCGCGGAGCGCAGGGAAGCCTCTGCGGCATGGATCCCGAATTCGTAAAGACCGTATTCGAAGCCATCCACGAAGAAAGCGTGCGCCAACAACTGGAAATCATTAATAAATAAAAGATTTACGATTTAGCGATTTACTATTTACAATTTAGGGCTTCAACAAGAATGAGACACAAATTACTAAATGATAAATCGCTAAATCGTAAATAGTAAATCGTAAATAAAAAAGATGAAGATTCTGATATTGGGAGCCGGTAAAATGGGCTCCTTCTTTACCGATGTATTGAGCTTTGAGCACGAAGTGGCTGTATTCGAAACCGACCCGAAGCGGTTGCGCTTCATGTACAATTGCTACCGGTTTACGAAAGAAGAAGAAATCGAGGCTTTCCGTCCCGAACTGGTCATCAACGCCGTAACCGTAAAATACACCCTTCAAGCCTTCAACCAGGTAATGCCGTTCTTGCCCAAGGATTGCATCATCAGCGATATCGCTTCGGTCAAGACCGACCTGCAGGCGTTCTACGAGCAATGCGGATTCCGTTATGTATCTACCCACCCGATGTTCGGACCGACCTTTGCCAACTTAGACCAACTGAGTTCGGAGAACGCCATCATTATCAAGGAAGGCGACCATCTGGGCAAGATATTCTTTAAAGACCTGTATCAACGCCTGGGCTTGAACATCTTCGAATATACGTTCGAGGAGCACGACGAGACCATGGCATACTCGCTTTCCATCCCGTTTGTGTCTACCTTCGCCTTTGCAGCGGTGATGAAGCACCAGGATGCGCCGGGCACCACATTCAAACGTCACATGGCTATCGCCAAAGGCGTATTGAGCGAAGACGATTACCTGTTACAGGAAATCCTGTTCAATCCCCGCACCCCGGCACACGTGGAAGGCATCCGCACCGAACTGAACGAGCTGCTGGACATCATCAGCAAAAAAGACGCCGGGAGGATGCGTGCCTATCTGGAAAAGATTCGAGGACATATAAAGTAATGTGGAAATGTGAAAATAAAGAATGTGCTAATATAAGAATGTGCAAATGTGCCAATTCCGTATTAGCACATTTGCACATTTATACATTGTTTGAATTATCAGAAAATATAGCCTACCGAAATAGCAAAACTCATGTTCTTTGGAGAAATTTTATCACCATCTTCATCAATTACGTCACCATTAAATGGACAAATAAATCCGTTCTGTCCCGTTAAATTAATCAGATAGCGGTCTGCCAATTCAAAACCAATTCCGTATTGCAATCCAAGATCAAAGCGATTCATTATTGCATCACGTCCATCTTCTCCCGAAAAAAGTTTAGTATCTTCTCCACTATCCCAATGTTCCTTATTCTTTCCACCAAGCCCGATAGCAAGATAAGGACCTGCGTTTACAACAAATTTAACATTATCTGTAATGTTTGTTTTCCAAGCTCCCATCAGCGGTATTTCCAAATAAACAGGACGATACGTATCCTTGTATCCATCCTCTTTATATTTCCATCCTTTGGAAGAAAACATCACCCCCGACTTAAACGACCACATATCCGTGATGCTGTAATCCATACCGATACCTAAATTAAAGCCAGGCAATGCTTTCGAATCGTCCATCTTCGTCATGTTACTGAAGTTCACGCCAAACTGGGCATCCCAACGTACTTGTGAAAAACCAACCAAGGCAATCATTCCGAACAATACGGTTAACACTAACTTTTTCATAGCTCTTTTCTTTTTAAGTCATGGCCCTTCCCTTAACAGACCGAAACTCATTTATAATCTCTTTTGCCGGAAAGCGAAGGGATGGCTCCCTTTAGATAAGAACAGAAAGCCCACTTCCAGCAAATTAAACTAAGACAAAGTTAGAAAATTTTACGGAATATACAAACTTTTCCAAACATAGAGTCTGCCTAAAAGCCTTTTTTAATAACCATCGCAACATAAAACGATACTATCCGGAACAAATTAAGGACTATAATTTAACTTTCTTCTTCACCGCCTTCGATTCGTTCTGCAAGCGGTCGAGGGCAGTCACTACATAGCGGTACTTTGTCTTCCCGTCCTCATACGGAAGCTTATAGAAGCAATCGCGCGTAATGGCTACGATGTGCGAAGGGTCTTTCAGGTTGACATCTTCCTTATTCCCGAAGCGGTACACCACGTATTGCACCGCTTCATCCATCACGTCTTTGGCTTTCGGAGCCGTCCAGAACAGAATGTATCCGTCTTCGGTCCATACCGGCTTCACCTTGCGCACCTTTTTCGGAGCCTTGTCGTCCATAAACGGATAACGGGGCTGGAGGGCAGGATATTTGTGATAAACCTTTTCCAGCATGTCGCGATAATTACCCGGATTGTCCACCACAGCGGCGGCATACCACTGGCAACTTCCTCCGATGGCAGGAAGCGAGCGCTGCAACTGATACTTTGCCGGCATCTGGTTCAGACGAGGATTCTTTATATCAGCATTCGAAACCGTACGCATTACGTCTTGACCGATATACAACGGACGTGCCGCCGAATGCTTCGCCCACCAGCGCACCAAGGTGTCATAGTCTGCCGCCGGATGCCCGATTTCCCAATATACCTGCGGGATGTTGTAATCCACCCAGCCGTTGTTCACCCACAACAGTACATCGGCATACAGGTCATCGTAGTTCTGAAGCCCGTTCGTATTGCTTCCGTTCGGGTCTGATTTCTTGTTGCGGTAGATACCGAAAGGCGATACGCCGAACTTCACCCACGGCTTGCACTGGCGTACGGTCTCGTGAATCTCTTTTATCAATACGTTCACATTATCGCGCCTCCAGTCTGCCTTGTTTGTAAAGCCCCTTCCATATGCCGCAAAGCTGACGTTATCCGGAAAGTCCATGCCGTTCACCGGATAGGGATAAAAATAATCGTCCATGTGGATGGCGTCTATGTCGTAACGCGAGACAATGTCACGCACAATGCGGCAAATGTACTTGCGTGACTCGGGCTGTCCGGGGTCGAAATACAGCTGACCCGCATAGCGTACGAAAAGATTGGGATATTTATTATAGGGATGAAGCGGAGAAAGCGCCGTCGTGCCCTTGGTCTGTGCCCGGTACGGATTAATCCACGCATGAAGCTCCATGCCTCGCTTGTGGCACTCGTCTATCATGAATTGCAAAGGATCCCACATCGGAGTGGGTGCCTGGCCCTGTACACCGGTCAGGAAGCGGCTCCACGGTTCGTATGATGAACGATAAAGTGCATCGCACTCTGCCCGTACCTGAAAGATAATGGCGTTGATGCCCGCCTCCTTCAGCTTGTCAAGTTGGTTCACCAATACAGTCTGCATGGTCCGTGCAGGCATCCCCTGAAACTGTCCGTTTACACATTGTATCCATGCTCCGCGGAACTCACGCTTCGGATAAGCATTCTGTGCCGTCATTGCCTGCCAGAAGCACAGGCAGAAGAGGCAAGCCGCCAAGAAAAATTTCGCTTTCATTATTGTCTTTTCGTTTCAATGTTTTTAGTCGGGGAACAAAGATAAAGAAACTCTCCCAAATACGGATGGATTTCGGAAAAATAATACTCCGCAATATAGCTGCATCGTTTGTAAGATTATTAATCTTACAGCGTGAAGATTAATAATCTTTCGGCGTGAAGATTAATAATCTTACAAGTAAGGCGGCCATGCGGATTGGATTATCGGACTAAGTTTTCGACTAAAAAATGACTAATAAATATTGCCGCCCGTGGAAACAAACTGTTAAAGTACCTTTTCTCCAAGTCTCTGAGACCCACGAAAAAAGATACTCCAGCCATTCTCTAATGGTTGGAGTATCACAACACAAAAACTAAACTAGACTTAACTAAACTATTCAATAAGAAGTTTCACAACTTCTGTTGTTATTATGTACACGGCAAATATAAGCCTTATATTTAGAAGCGGCAAACTTATCAAAAGAAAAACGCACTTATAGGGCGTTAAAGAAGATTAAAAACGAGAACAAGTTTAAACAATATGTTCGTTAACATAGTTTTGGAGCTCTTGCTTATAACTATCAGAGATCGGAATGTAATCTTTTCCGAAGACAATGCGTCCTTTGTCGATTATTTTTATTTTCTGCTTTTGGACGATAAATGAGCGGTGAACCCGTATGAACTGGCTTGCCGGCAGCTTTTCTTCCATGGCTCTCATGCTGATGAGTGACAGGATGGGTTTGTCTGTTCCTTCTACATGGATTTTAATGTAGTCTTTCAAGCCTTCGATGTATAAAATCTTGCTTAGTTCTATTTGTATCAGTTTGTAATCGCTTTTTACATAAATGTATTTTTCGGCTTGTGCGGAAGAGAAAGCAGTTTCGGCTTTTTGTTGGAGTTCGAACCAGTGGATGGCTTTGTTGACAGCTTCCATGAAGTCGGCATAGCTGATGGGTTTCAGTAGGTAGTCGAGTGCATTTACCCGATAGCCGTCGATGGCATATTGATTGAATGCCGTGGTGAAGATGATGCGGGTAGTATCGGATACCATACGTGAAAATTCCAGTCCGTTCAGATCGGGCATTTGGATGTCGAGAAACAAAAGGTCGACCGGATGTTCGGGCAATGACTTCATTGCCTGGATGGCACTTGAGTATGTACCGCATAGAGTCAGTACAGGGGTCTTTTTTACATAACTTTCCAGCAGTCCTAATGCCAGAGGTTCATCGTCGATGATAGCGCAACGTAAGTTCATGTTAGTTTCTATTTTTAGAGTTATACAGAGTGAAATGGCCGGATGCTGATAGAGGACAGATATTCTTTGCCATCGTGTGACACGTGTCGTTCCCATTGGTAACGTCCGGGATAAATCAGCTCCAGGCGTTTGCTTACCTGTTCCAGCCCGATGCCAGACCCGCTTTTGTCTGTACGGGTTTTCGGGTAATTGCTGTTGCGTATGGTACAGCATATTTCTTCATCTGTTTCTGTGATGGTGATGGAGATGAAGCTGGGATGGGTAGGAGATATGCCGTGCTTGAATGCATTTTCTATTAAGGAAATGAAAATGAGCGGTGCAATGGGAGTCTGGCTTTCCGGCTTGATGTGGAATTCGGTTTCTATCGTTACCTGTGGGGAAACGCGTATGCGCATCAGTTCAATGTAATTCCGGATGAAGTCGATTTCCTTTATTAGCGGTACGAACATTTGCTGATTGTCGTAGAGCACATATCGCAGTAGTTTGCTCAGTTCCTGTACAGCTTGTTGAGCTTTGTCTGTATCGAAGGCAATCAGTGCATAGATATTATTTAAGGTGTTCAGCAGGAAGTGAGGATTCAGTTGGTTGCGGAGGTTTTTCAGTTCGGCTTCGGTGCGGCTTTTTACCGCTTCTTGCCGTTCGGCTTCAGCTTGGCTCCAACGGATGCTCATGCGGATGGCAACACTCAGTCCTGTTGAGAAGATGAGGCCTGCCATGTCGCGAAGATAAAAGATGTATTGTGGAGGAATCGGGCGGTTCAAGTCGGGAGGAGGTGGTGCAATCAAGTTATTCAGGTAACGTTGTCCCAAGGTCATGATAGCGATGATGACAAAGTTGGTCAACAGGAACTGTTTTGAACGTTCCCGGAAGAGAAGATAGGGTATTAACAGAAAATAGTTGAGGTAAAAGATGAAGAATGCCGAGGTGGGGAAGATGCTGTGGTGCATGAATTCTTTCCAGTTGATTGTGCCGTTGGTGCGTTGGGCGAAGAAAATCGGGAAAGCAAAAAAAAGTCCCCAGCAGATAATATGTATCAGTATCTCCAAGGTTCGGCGGGGTATGTCGGTGGTTTGTTTCATGGTGCTTTTGTAATTAAATGAACAAAGATGATGGGCAAGATTTCGAAAAATCCGGCTGCCGGGATGAACTCCTTGGGCAGCCGGATAAAGAAACCAAAGTTATGAAGAACAAAGTTATTTTAGACGAACTTTCACAAGCTCGGGCTAAAATCAAAATAAATGAATCACTCGTAGCGTAAAGCCTCTATCGGGTCAAGGTCGGCGGCTTTCTTTGCCGGATACCAACCAAAAAATACACCTGTCAACGTGCAGACCGCGAACGAGAGCAGTACGCTCCACGGTTGGATGAACACGGGCCAGTGGGCTACCGTCTTGATGACGAAGCTGGCTCCGCATCCCAATATGACACCAATCAGTCCTCCTGTGATGCTGATGAGAACGGATTCGATGAGAAATTGCGAAAGAATGTCTATGCCTCGTGCGCCGACCGACATGCGCAGCCCGATTTCGCGGGTGCGCTCGGTTACCGACACATACATGATATTCATGATTCCGATACCTCCTACTACCAGTGAAATACCGGCAATACAGGCAAGCAGGGTGGTCATCAGGTCTGTAGTGGTATTCAGCATCGAACTGAGTTCCTGCTGGGTACGGATGGTAAAGTCGTCATCGTCGGTGCTTTTCAGCTTGTGTTCGCGGCGCAAGACAGTAGTGATTTCGTCTACTGCTTCTTGGGTCATGTCTTCGGTCAGTGCAGAAGCAAATATGCCGCTCAAGTAGGTTTGTGCCAGCAAGCGTTTCATTACGGTGGTGTAAGGTGACAGTACGATATCGTCCTGGTCTTGTCCCATCGAGTTATATCCTTTTGATTTCAAGACGCCGATAACGCGGAGCGGAATCTTGTTGCAACGGATGATTTTACCAATGGGGTCCGTTCCGTCGGGAAACAGGTTGTCTACTATGGTCTTCCCTATGATGCAGACTTTTGCAGCTGTCCGTATGTCGTTGTCGCTGAATGCTTCGCCTTGTTCTACCGTGAGTTGACGTATTTCTAAATAATCATTGCTACATCCTGTTACAGAAGACGGGTAGTTGTTCGAACCGGCGATGAGTTGTCCCGATGAAGATACATTGGGGCTGATGGCGGCAAGATAGATGCATTCGTCACGCAGTTTTTCGTAGTTTTCCAGTTTCAGTGTCTGCATGGCTGATGGGTCTTGGCGTACGCCGCCGCGCATTTCGGCTCCGGGATGAATCATGATCATGTTCGAACCCATTTCCGAAATCTGCTGCTGGATACTTCGTTTCGAACCTTGTCCGATGGCAAGCATGGCAATTACCGATGCCACACCGATGATAATGCCCAGCATGGTGAGGAAAGCACGGAGCTTGTTGTTTGCCAATGCCCGAAGCGCTATTTTGAATAGGTTTGTTCCGTTCATTTTTATAAATTCTTTCTCGTGTTTACTTTGTTTTAAACTCGTTTATGGGCTTGTCGGAAATATTTTTTTATACTTCCAGACATGTGCCTGGACACGGACTTTTATGCTTTCGTAGCCCGAAACTATTGGCGAAAATCGTTTGTTTATGCATCATCATCGTTTTTGGGTAGTGCAGCAAGTGCCTCGGCTGCTGATAGGACGCGTTGATTTATGGTGTCTTCTATTACGTGTCCGTCGCGCAGGCGGATGTTGCGGCTACTGTATTGCGACAAGTCCGGGTTATGCGTGACAAAGATGATGGTTCGTCCTTCCGCGTGTAGTTTCTGAAACAGCACCAGGATTTCGAAGGATGTCCGAGTGTCAAGGTTACCGGTTGCTTCATCAGCGAGGATGACTGCCGGATTGTTGACCAAGGCGCGTGCTATAGCTACTCGTTGCATTTGTCCGCCTGACATCTGGTTCGATTTGTGCTCCAGACGGTCTCCCAGTCCTACGGCAATCAATGCTTCCACGGCTCTTCTTTTTCGTTCGGCTGCACTTACCGCGGGATTATACATCAGCGGAAGTTCCACGTTAGCGACTGCAGTCGTTTTCGGAAGCAGGTTGTAGTTTTGGAATACAAACCCGATTTTCCGGTTGCGCAGAATGGCACGTTGTGATTTACTCATTGTGCGCACTGAAATTCCGTCCAGATAATATTCGCCACTGGTGGGTGTGTCAAGGCATCCCAAGGTATTCAGCAAGGTTGATTTGCCGGAGCCGGATGTCCCCATGATGGTAACAAACTCTCCTTCACATATCTTGAACGAAATACCGCGCAATGCGTGGACAATTTCATCTCCCACCACAAAGTTACGCTTAATATTTTGTAATTCAATGACTGTTTTGCTCATTTTTTGAAAGAATTACGTTGCATCCGTTTATTTTTTGTCTTTTTTCTTGTCACTTCCCGGAGGCCCTGGCATAAACGGGCTGCGTTCGCTGCCTTCACTGCTTCCGTTCATTTCGGGCATTTCACTTTTTACGGTGGCTTCGGTTACTACTTCCGTGCCTTCGTCAATGCCTTCCACTTCTGTGTATGCACCGTCGCTAATGCCGGTTTTTACCGGATGTGCTACGAATGTGTTGTTTTCTAACGTCCATACTTTGTGTTCGCCGGCACAGTCTTGGATGGCGCGTCCTCCTGCAATATCCTTATTCGGAGTGAAGCGCAAGGCTTTGGCAGGAACGGTCAGCACGTTGTCGTGTGTCAAGGTGTAAATAGTGACATTGGCGGTGAGGCGTGGCTTCAGTTTCAAGTCGGGATTGTCGGCTGTGATAACAACTTCGTAGGTCACTACCGTTGATTCGCTGCTAGATGACGAAGAACTGCTGGAACTGCTGTTCACGCTGCCCAGGCGTACTTGTTTCACTTTTCCCTCGAATACATCGTTGGGGTAGGCGTCGACGGTGAAGGTAACTCGTGCACTGTCTGCTACTCCTGCAATGTCTGCTTCATCCACATCGGCTACTACCTGCATTTGGGTCAGGTCTGCAGCAATGGTAAAAAGAGTGGGGGTCTCGAATCCGGAAGCTACGGTTTGTCCTTCTTCTACATCTTTGCTGGTGACTATTCCGTTTATCGGTGATGTGATGGTGGCATACGATAAGTTTCTTTCGGCTTTTGCCAGTTCGGCTTCTGCTTGCTCGTAGCTGCTTGCGGCACGTTGATAGTCGTAAGTGGATAGTTCGTAGTCGGTATCGCTGATCAGTTGCTTTTCATGCAAGGTCTTGTTGCGTTCATACAGTTTTTTTTGGTATTCGTATTCGGCTTTTGCACCGTTATAAGTAGCTTGTGCTGATTGTAAATCACTTAGAAGTGTAACCTTGTCCATTTCAGCGATGATTTCTCCTTGCTTGACTATCGAGTTGTAGTCTACATAGATCTTGTCAATAATGCCGGATACTTGCGTACCCACTTCTACTTCAGTGACTGGCTCAATGGTTCCTGTAGCCGTGATAGAGTTGCTGACACTGCCTGTCCGTGTTTTTTCGGTTACGAAATCGACTTGGCTATTGGCTTTCGTTCCGCTTAAGGTCCAGCATACTGCAATAATCACTACGATGGCGATTGCTGCTATAATCCATGTTTTTTTCTTCTTCATATTGCTTGTTTTTTATAGTTCGATATTGTTTCCTGCATAAAAGTTCAGAAGTGTCCGGTTAAGTATCGCCATGTATTTGGCTTGTACCAATTGCTGTTTGGCACTTAGCAGGTTGTTTTTCTCTGTGAGTAGTTCCACGGTATTTTTCATGCCCAAATTGAATTGTTCGTTTACCATGTCGAAGCTGGTTTGGCTGCTTTTCACTTTGGTTTCGGCAGCAACATATTGCTGTTGTGCATTTAAGGCATCCAACCACAGCCCCTCAATGGTACTGTATAGTTCTTTTTGTTTGTTTATCAAGTCTAGTTGGCTGGTGTTGTACTGTAAACGTGCTTTCTGTACGTTACTTTTGTTTTGGCGATTGTCGAAAATAGGAATGCTGAGACTGATTCCTATCATGTTATTCCAGCCGTATTTCATTTGTTGCGCCCAGTTGTTTGTGCTGGCACTGTTGGTCGTACTCGAACTGGATGCTGACAGGCTGATGGTAGGATAGTAACCTGCCTTGGCGGCCGATATGCCTAGTTTGGCGTTTTCTATGCTTAGCCTGCTGCTTTGGATTTCAGGACGTATTGCCATGGCTGCTTGGTAGACATCGGTTTGACTGGGCAACATTTTCAGAATGTTTTCCTCATTCAGTTCGGGGAGGACCAGGTTGAATTCTTCACTACCGTCCAGTTCCAGTAATTGTTTCAGTTGCAGTTTATAGTTTCTCCACGTACTTTCTGCAGTGACAAGTTGGTATTGGTCATCGCTTACTTGAGCTTCCAGTTGTGCCAGATCGGCTTTCGAAAGGCTTCCTTCGGCAAACAGTTCTTGTCCTCGTTTGTAGGTGGCTTTGCTTACTTCCAATGTGCTTCTGTTTATTTGGATAGATTCATCAGCATAAAGAATCTGGATGAAAAGTTGTGTTATCTGTTCTTGCAAGGTGTTTTCGGTTTCTGAGACGGTCAGGCGGGCAATGTCGCGGTTGGTTTTCTGTTGTTTCAGATTATTTAGTCTCTGTCCTCCATTCCACAGCGTCCATTGTGCATTTAGGCTGTAATTGCCGTTGTATGTGGTCTTTTCGTCGCTGCTGATAATTTCTGTTCCGCTAACCGTGTTGCTTTGTTCTTGGTAAGGCCGGTTTACCACGTTGTGTCCTGTGCTGAATGACAGACTTGGGAATAGGCTGGCGCGTGCATCCTTGATGTCAATTTCGCTTTCTTGTAGCGAAATCTTGTTTTGTTGCAATTGGATGTTTTTTTCAAGTGCATAGTTTATGCATTCTTGCAGTGTCCATTCTTTTCCGTTCGAGTTTTCTTGTGCGTAAAGAGGAAGGGCAGCTGATAGAATCGTATATATGCAAGCCGTTCGTAGTTTCATAAATGTTATTTGTTTGGTTTTGATGTATGCAAATGTATGAATCACTGGGAAAAGGAACAAATGATATAGATTAACGGATAAATTCTACGGATAAAGACTTGCATTTTACCGATAAAAGGTTTTTCTTTGTAATCATTATAAAACTATATTATGATTAAAAGACAGATTCTTCGAGTTTGGACGTTTTATCGGGATGGTTTTCGTTCGATGACCATAGGGCGCACATTGTGGGTGTTGATTCTGATAAAACTTTTCATTATGTTCTTTATTCTGAAGTTGTTTTTCTTTCCGTCGTTCTTGAAAGGGAAGAGTCCCGAGGAAAAGCAGGATTATGTCGGGATGGAACTGGTGAACCGTTCGGTGGATAATTCATTAACTAAATAAGATAGACGTATGTTAGCAAGTATTGACACCTCGATGATTGACTGGTCAAGAGCACAGTTTGCCTTGACCGCCATGTATCATTGGCTGTTTGTGCCCCTCACATTGGGATTGGCTGTGATAATGGGATTGATGGAAACCCTGTTTGTCATTTCAGGGAATGAGTTTTGGAAGCGGACAGCCAAATTCTGGATGAAGCTGTTTGGAATTAATTTTGCGGTGGGAGTGGCTACCGGATTGATTTTGGAATTCCAGTTTGGTACTAACTGGAGTAATTATTCTTGGTTTGTAGGAGATATCTTTGGGGCTCCATTGGCGATAGAAGGTATTGTGGCGTTTTTTATGGAGGCTACATTTGTGGCTGTTATGTTTTTCGGATGGAACAAAGTCAGTAAGAAATTTCACTTGGCTTCTACCTGGCTTACGGGATTGGGAGCAACTTTTTCGGCATGGTGGATTTTGGTGGCAAACTCATGGATGCAATATCCGGTAGGCATGGCTTTCAACCCGGATACGGTGCGGAATGAGATGGTTGATTTCGTGGCTGTTGCTTTTTCGCCAGTAGCAGTGACTAAGTTTTTTCATACCGTCCTTAGCAGTTGGATGTTAGGAGCAGTGTTTGTGATTGGAGTCAGTGCCTGGTTTTTGTTGCGCAAACGGGAAAAAGAGTTTGCCATTGCAAGTATGAAGGTGGCTGCTGTAGTTGGTCTGTTTGCTTCGTTGGTAACGGCGATGACTGGAGATAAGTCGGCATATCAAGTGGCTCAATGCCAACCGATGAAGCTGGCTGCTATGGAAGCTTTGTATGATGGAGGCACACGCGAACCTTTGACGGTGGTGGGCGATATCAAGATTCCATTGATGTTGTCTTATCTGGCTACGCATGATTTTGACGGTTATGTGCCGGGTATTAACAATATACTTTTGGGAGGATATGCTTTGCCAGACAGTACAAAAGCGCTTTCGGTCGTGGAGAAAATGAAGAACGGGAAAAAGGCCATAGCTGCCTTGTCGGATTATCGTGAAGCGAAGCAGGAAGGTGACCAAGTTACAATGGAAGCGGCACGTCAGGTCATTGATGAGAATATGAAGTATTTCGGTTACGGGTATATTGATGACCCTAACGATCTGGTACCTAATGTCTGGCTTTCGTTTTGGGCTTTCCGCGTAATGGTAGGACTGGGAATGTATTTCATTGCTTTTTTTGCGTTGATATTGTTTCTTGCGTGGAAACGGAAGTTGTCGAAAGTAAATTGGTTGCATTATGTTGCTTTGGCAAGCATTCCGTTGGCTTATCTTGCCGGTCAGGCGGGATGGATTGTGGCCGAAGTCGGTCGCCAGCCTTGGACAATTCAAGATTTGCTTCCGGTAAATGCGGCCATATCCAGATTGGAAACTGGTTCGGTCCAGACTACTTTCTTTATATTTTTGATACTTTTTACGGTATTGTTGATTGCTGAAATCGGCATCATGCTGAAAGCTATTCAAAAGGGTCCCGAAGAGGCATGAATGCATAGTTAATACGGATTAACTCATAAAAATAATTCATTATGGATTCTACATATCTATTCTTACAAAATTATTGGTGGTTCTTGGTTTCGTTGTTGGGAGCCCTGTTGGTATTTTTACTGTTCGTCCAGGGAGGAAATTCTTTGTTGTTCCGGTTGGGACGTACTGATGAAGAGCGTACGTTGCTGGTCAACTCTACCGGACGTAAGTGGGAGTTTACTTTTACTACATTAGTGACTTTTGGGGGAGCGTTTTTTGCTTCATTTCCTTTGTTTTATAGTACGAGTTTCGGGGGAGCATACTGGTTATGGATGATTATTTTGTTCAGCTTCGTTTTACAAGCTGTTTCGTATGAATTCCAATCGAAATTAGGCAATCTGTTGGGGAAGCGCGCTTATCAATATTTCTTGGTTATTAATGGAGTGGTGGGACCGGTGTTGCTGGGAGCAGCTGTGGCTACTTTCTTCAATGGTTCGAATTTTATTGTCGATAAAGCAAACATGACCGATAATATGATGCCGGTTATTAGCCATTGGGCGAATGGATGGCATGGATTGGATGCATTTGGTGATCCTTGGAACATTATTTTGGGCTTAGCGGTGTTCTTTTTGGCACGCTTGTTGGGTAATTTGTATTTTATCAACAATATCCGTGATGAAAAGCTGATACCGCGTTGTCGTCGTCAGTTGATTACAGATGCTGTTCCTTTTCTGATTTTCTTTTTGGCATTTGTAATTCGCACATTGTTGAAAGATGGGTTTGCGGTGGATCCTGTAACTCAAATTATTGTGATGGAGCCGTTTAAATATTGGCATAATTTGCTGGCAATGCCTTTGCTTTTCGGCTTGTTCTTGGTAGGTGTGGTAAGTGTGTTGTTGGGTTTGATTAGGAGTATTTTGTCGCAAACCTACACCAAAGGTATTTGGTTTGCAGGTGTCGGTACAGTATTGACTGTATTGGCTTTACTGTTGAGCGTAGGATATAACCATACGGCATATTATCCTTCTACCGCTGATTTGCAAAGTTCATTAACTTTAGCAAATAGCTGTTCCAGCCAGTTTACACTAAAAACGATGGCTTATGTTTCAATTTTGGTCCCGTTTGTATTGGCTTATATCATATATGCCTGGAGAGCGATAGATCGAAAGCCAATTACTTCCGATGAACTGAAGGAGGATGGTCATGCTTATTGATAGGTGGGATGAATTATGCATCAACTATAATTTTATATCTGCAATTAGAAGCTGTTTTGAATTTATCGTGCGATGATTTGGGATGAGTTTTTGAGGCATTTTCGCTTCTGTGATGAGGAAGATAGCGGGCTATCTGACGAAGAACAGGAGCGAAAAGGGCCAAAAAATCGCCCAAAGCACACACGAAAACGGATACATCAAGCCAAGAAAAACTTTTTGGAGAAATTCAAAACAGCTTCTTAGTTAATCTGGCTGAGTTGGAAACGCAGTAGTACTGCATTTGCCGATGCAGTATATATTCGTAGGCCGATGCAGTATATATTCAACCGCGTATGCAGTATATATTCATTTTTCAGGGGTATGTATTGGCTGTTTGCGGACATTCATTTGGTTTTATATTACGATGCATCTAATTTCGTTGAAGAGAACAAGTAGTTGCATTAACGCCGGTGCTGTATTTGATATTGCATCGGCGTCAATGTTTATAATCTTGTTTTTTCTTTGCTCTTTTCATGCTCGGTTTTCTGTTGTTATATATAATAAGGAGTATTGTTATTCTTACTAAGTTTTTTCCAGGTGTAAATATTCCCCTATATATCTGTGAATATCAGCATTTTGCATATTTCACATGAAAAAAGTTACAAAAAAAGTTCTCCAGTTTCTTGCAGTTTCGGTAAAAAGGCGTACCTTTGCACTCGCTTTCCGAAAGGGACGCCACCTGAAAAGGTTGTGTAAGTCCCTGGTGAGCAAGATCTTTGAT
>NZ_NFKD01000017.1:0-65385 GCF_002160215.1 Bacteroides sp. An19
CTTCTTTCAGATTCCAACTCGCGATGGACACCCTTGCTTTGGGCTGTATGATTCCCGCTATTAGGGCTCATTAGGGACTTGCACCCGTTAGCTAATACTCATGCCGAGCATACATCAAACCTTGTCCTCCCCAAAACACAGGGAGGACAAAATCTGACATTCTATTTAATGAAACCTTCATCGTCTTTTTATCACATATCCTGTCGGATTATTACGTATTATTGCATTATATGCAGCACTTGGCAAATAAGGATTGATTTTTATATTATTAATCTCTCCAAATTGTCGATTTACAATCTTAATAGCAGGATTGCGAGTCTCTATGTTAGCAGCATTTAATGCTTTTTGAACAGCAATCGAACAGTGATTTCCTATTAACGAATATCCCTGTTCTACTACATTCAAATATGTTCGAGAAATAATTCTATCTTGATTCGGAGTTGTAGGTATTAAATAACCTTCATCATAACCATAACCATTTACAGTACCATTCCTTAACTCTACATCTGTCGTTGACTGATTGTAATCATCATCCATAAACTCTTGAGGGGTGTCCCAAGCCTTTTCACCTTTATCGTCAAACGGTCCTCCTCCTATGCTTCCGTCTGTGGAATTATAAATCTTGTCACCATTGAACGAATAATAACGCCATTGCAGGGATTCGTCTTGAATAAGCATTCCTAAATGTTGTCCTTTTGTATAATTCAAAACAACAATACTGTCACCATTCACATCCACATTCACTACCGGATTATTGGCTGCATACTGATAAGGAGACAACAACGGATACTTCTCTGCAAACTTGTCAACCGTCACAAACCGTCCCAGTGCCGCATCATAGTGCCGTGCACCGTAATCGTACCAGTTCAAGCCGTTCTTGTTATCGAACTCCTTACCGTTATATTTGTACGGCTGGACATTGTTCGTTGCCGCGAACACCTCGCCGAAAGGATAATAATGGTTCGTTTCCTCGACCGTCCCCGTTGAGCTGATGACCACACGGTTATTACCTTGGTGGTCTTTCAGGTAGTAATGGTATTTACTGTCAGCCAAGGTGACATAGCCTTCTTCCGTCAACAAGTATTTCTGACTGCCGTTTTCATAGACCACACTGCCGCAATAGTCCGTTGTAGTAGTTGTACTTCCTATCTTATGAACCGTGCGTAGCTTTGTACCATCAGCCGCATACAGATAGGTTATCGTATTCCCGTTCCCGAACGTGACCTTGCTTGGCAAATTTAAACAATTATATTGAGAAGCTGTTTTGAATTTCTCCAAAAAGTTTTTCTTGGCTTGATGTATCCGTTTTCGTGTGTGCTTTGGGCGATTTTTTGGTCCTTTTCGCTCCTGTCCTTCGTCAGATAGCCCGCTATCTTCCTCATCACAGAAGCGAAAATGCCTCAAAAACTCATCCCAAATCATCGCACGGTAAATTCAAAACAGCTTCTGAATATCTGTGATATTCTTATTCAAATCTTTCGTCAGGTTGCCGTTTTTACCAACGAGGTGGCAGAACTCTATAACCTGATTAAAATCGTAGACCGGAGTGCAAGGCTATAAGCTGATTTTAGTGCATAACGAGCTGCGCAACATAAGACAATCAGTCAAAAGAGAGAAGAGAATAAACTGCATGTCCAGTCCCAGTAGTATAGGACTACTGTCTTACAGCGTCAGGACTGCAGTCCTATATATATATAGGACTGCAGTCCTGGTATCTTAGGATTTTAAGAGGACTGGGATGTAAAGGACCATGCTGCTAATTGACTTCCCAATTCCTGCTTGCTTCCTGCTTATTTTCTTTTCAACTCCTCGGTCGGGACCATCCGGTACAGTTTGTCACTGGGGCGGATGCGTCCGGGCACCTTGAACGACACGTGCACGCCTTTGGGCACTACGTCCACCGGTTTCAGGTCGACACGGGCTTCGTCGAGGGTGACAAACATCGCGCCCGTAGTAGGACCCGTTATCAGCAGCTTGTCGCCTACCTTGATTTCGGACGCTTCTATCAGAAACTCAGCCACGCCGATGTTGGAGAAATACTTGATGCCCCGTCCGGCGTACACCTTGCGTTCGGTAGCGCCCGAACCGTAATTGCGGCTCCACTCTCCCAAGCGTTGCCCCAAGTAATAACCGTTCCAAAAGCCGCGGTTGAATACCGTCTTCAAGCGTTCGTCCCATGCGTCTTTCTTCGCTTCGGTAAACGTGCCGTCCAAGTACGACCGGATGGCTTCCTTATAGCACTCTACCACCGTCTTCACATACTCGGGTCCGCGGGCACGTCCCTCTATTTTGAACACCCGCACGCCCGCTTCTATCATTTCGTCCATAAAGCGGATGGTCTTCAGGTCTTTGGGCGACATGATGTACTGGTTATCCACTTCCAGTTCGATGTCGCTTTCCTTGTCTTTTACAATATAGGCGCGGCGGCACACCTGCATACAGGCACCGCGGTTGGCGGAAGCGTTCAGTTCGTTCAGGCTGAGGTAACACTTGCCCGATACCGCCATGCACAACGCTCCGTGGCAGAACATCTCGATACGCACGGGTTGCCCCATCGGGCCGGTGATGTGCTGCTCATGGATGGCATCGTATATCTTGCGCACCTGTTTCAGGTTCAGTTCACGTGCCAGCACCACCACGTCGGCAAACTGGGCATAAAAGCGCAGTGCCTCCACATTGCTGATGTTCAGTTGGGTAGAAAGGTGCACTTCCTGCCCGATTTGGTTGCAATACGCCATTACCGCCACATCGGCGGCAATCACCGCACTGATGCCTGCCTGTTTTGCCGCATCGATAATCCGGCGCATCAGCTCCAGGTCTTCATCGTAAATGATGGTATTCACCGTGAGGTAACTCTTTACCCCGTGCTCGTCGCACGTGCGTGCTATCTCGCGCAAGTCGTCAATGGTAAATGTGCTTGCCGACCGTGCCCGCATGTTCAAACTCTCGATACCGAAATAGATGGAATCTGCTCCGGCATGAATAGCCGCCGCCAGTGATTCGCGCGAACCTACCGGTGCCATAATCTCAAAGTCTTTTATCGGATAATCCATATTTCTTCTGATTTAGGCTGCAAAGGTAGCGATTTTCCAGCAATCATTGTGTATCTTTTATGCATAATGATAGAATAAATACCCAAAAACGAAACCCGATGTGCGCATATTTTCACTTTTCTATGTCATTTATTCAAAGAATTTACTATTTTTGCGCCCGTTTTTTGGGAAACAGACAAAACTATTCAATAAACCATAAACAATGTTTCTCCATAAGAGAGAGAGAAACCAACTGTAAACTATAAACACATAACAACCAATTAAACACTTATGAGCAGGTCACTAACTCTGCTATGCATGCTTTTGTTCTGCATAGCGACGTATGCGCAACGCATCACTGTTTCGGGAAAAGTCACTGCCGGAGGCGAAGGTTTGCCCGGCGTGACAGTAGCGGTAAAAGGAAGTACTAACGGTACAATCACCTCCATGGATGGCGACTATTCGCTACAGACCGAACCACAAAACACATTGGTATTTTCATTTATCGGCTACGAAACTCAGGAAGTTCCTATAAATGGGCAGAAAACCATTAACATAGAAATGCACGAATCCAGTATTGCCATCGATGAGGTGGTTATCGCCGTGCCCTACGGTACTGCAAAAAAATCTACCTTCACCGGTTCGGCAAGTGTAATCGACAAGAAAATCATTGCCGCCTCACAGGTATCCAGCGTGTCGAAAGCATTGCAAGGAACCGTAGCTGGTCTGCAATCGTTCTCTACCAGCGGACAACCGGGTGAAGATGCCAGCATCTACATTCGCGGCGTAGGTTCTGCCAATGCCACCACCACACCGCTGTACGTAGTGGACGGCGTGCCTTACGACGGTGCCTTGTCGTCTATCTCTTCGCAAGACATTGCTTCGGTGACTGTACTGAAGGATGCCGCCGCCGCTTCACTGTATGGTTCACGTGCTGCCAACGGTGTGATTATGATTACTACCAAGCAAGGACAAAACGGTTCGGCTCCTACCATCCAGCTTTCAGCCAAGTATGGTTTTTCGAGTCGCGCCGTACGCGACTACGACCAGTTGAGTACGAACGACTACTTCATGCTGCAATGGGAGGCACTCCGCAACAGCTATATGGACAACGGTCAAAGTGCTGAATCGGCTGCACAGACAGCTTCTTCTATTCTTGCCACTACGGCAACAGGTGGCTTGGGTATCAACCCTTACGGCACACAATATCCCCAACCGGTAGGCACGGATGGCAAAATCGTGGCAGGTGCTACTCCGCTGTGGGATGACAGTTGGGAAGATGCTTTAAGCCAGGATGCCCATTATACTGATATCAGTGCCAGCATCTCGGGTGGTAGCGAACGTACCAAGTATTATTTCTCGCTGGGCTACCTGAACGACCAAGGTGCTTACATCTGTTCGGGCTTCAAGCGTTATAACCTCCGTACCAATATCACGACCGACTTGCGCAAATGGTTGCAGGTAGGACTGAACGTATCGGCTACCCACTCTGTTCAGGATTATCCGAAACAAGACGATACGGCTATCGGAAACATCGTACTGGCCGCCCGCAGTATTCCGTCGTTTTATCCTGTGTATGAACGTGACTTGACCACCGGCGAATATTTGCTGGATGAAAATGGCAACCGTATTTACGATTACGGAAACTACCGCAAAGGTTCGTACAACGGTTATAACTTCGCGCAATCCATGTTGTACGACAAAAAAGAATACAAGCGCGATGCGGCTTCGATACGCGGTTATCTGCAAATCACTCCCCTTGAAGGATTGAGCTACAAAATGTCGCTCAACATCGACTACAACAGCCGCTTCGCACATTTTTACGACAATCCCACTTACGGCAAAGAACCATTGACCGGTGGAGTGGAGAAGGAAAACGTGCGTACAACGGGACTTACTTATAATAATGTCATCAACTGGAACCATACGTTCAACGAAAATCACGACGTACGCCTGATGGCTGGTCAGGAATATTACGAATACAACACGTCCAATTTTGGAGGTTCCCGTACCGGTGTCATTACCGACGGTTACTACGAACCCGATGTAGCTTCTACACTGAGTTCTTTCTATGGCAACAGCGACCAATACAAATTGTTGAGCTTCTTCGGCAGTGCGGAATATTCGTACCAAAGCAAGTATTTCGTATCGGCATCGGTACGTACCGACGGCTCGTCACGTTTCCACCCCGACCACCGCTGGGGAACATTCTGGTCGTTTGGCGGTTCGTGGAAGATTTCACGTGAAAAATTCCTTGAAGAGGCTGCAAACGACTGGTTGACCAACCTGACCCTCCGTGCCAGCTACGGTGCACAGGGTAACGACAATGTGGGTTATTATGCCTATAAGGCACTGTATGAAATAGGCAGTTCATTCGGCGAATCTACCTTGCACGCTTCACGTCTGGAAACACCGGAACTGAGTTGGGAAACCAATCTGAACCTGAACGTGGGACTTGACTTCGGTTTCTGGAGCAACCGCCTCAACGGAACCATCGAATTTTTCCAACGTGCATCTAAAGATCTGCTCTTCGCACGCGACCTCGTTCCGTCGGGAGGATTTTCCAGCATTGATGCCAACATCGGTAAACTGAAAAACTATGGTTGGGAATTTACCATTAACGGTACGCCTGTACTGACCAAAGACTGGACGTGGAAACTCAGTGTCAACGCTACGACATACAAGAACGAAATCGTTGAATTGCCTACTGACGTGATGTGGCAAAGCACCAAGAAATGGGTGAAAGGTGGCTCGCTGTACGACTTCTGGTTGTATGAATGGGCAGGTGTGAATCCGGAAAACGGTAATCCGCAATGGTATTATACCGATACCGACGGAAGCCGGAAAATCACCGAAGACTATTCCAGCCTGACTTCGGACGACAAGGTGAAGGTGGGCAGTTCGTTGCCGAAAGTAAGCGGTGGTTTCCAGTCAGACCTGACCTGGAGAGACCTTTCACTCTCGATGTTGTTCTCATACGCTATCGGCGGCAAGCTGTATAACAACGACTACAAAAGCATGATCAGCGTATCGGGAGGAAACGGTTCTACCTTAAGCAAGGATATGCTCAACCGGTGGACACCTGAAAACCGCTATACCGACATCCCGCGTCTGTCGTACGACCAGACCAGCTACTTCACCAGCAGTTCCAGCCGCTGGTTGGTAAACCGTTCGTTCTTGCGCCTGAAAACCGTTACATTATCGTATAACCTGCCAGAGAAATGGCTGCACTATGCCACTATCAAGCAGGCAAGCATCTTCCTGCAGGGCGAAAACCTGCTGACTTTCTGCCACCAGCAGGGACTTGACCCCGAACAGCCTATTAATGGTATGGTTTCATACCGTTATCCGGCAATGAAGACATTCTCTTTCGGTATTAATGTAACACTTTAAAAAACACTTTTAAACTATGAAACTGAATTTTAAGACTATATGCTTTGGGGCACTGGCTGCCTGCACCTTTACAGCCTGCGACCTGGATACGGCTCCCACGACTTCACTCGATGCAGATGCCGTTTACAAAAACACAGAAAATGCCGACCGTGTGATGCGTGGCGTATGGAACTATATTTTCAATAGTGGTTCAACGTATGCTTCCATCGGCTATGGTGCCATCATGATGAACGATGACTTTGCCGGTTCGGACGTAGTGCGTACCACCAGTTACGGATATTCATCCAGCTATAACCTGACAAACGGCTATGGACGCGGCGAAATCAATGACGTGATGTGGGACATGGTATACGACCCCATCAACAACTGCAATGCTGTATTGGCAAACATTGATAACATCGAAGGCGAACAAACAGAGAAAGACCGTATCAAGGGACAGGCTTACGCTACACGTGGTTTCCTTTACATGCTGTTGGCAAGCCACTATTCTTTCGCTATCGACAAAGACCCTAATGCCGTATGTGTACCCATCTACACCGAGCCTACCAGCTACGATATGGCAGTAACCGGGAAACCCGCATCCAGCGTATCGGAAGTATATGCGCAGGCACTTGCCGACCTGAAAGCCGGATATGATTTGATTCCGACGGATTATAACCGTGGAAGTAACGCGACCGACCAGTATAAAATAGACCATACAGTAGTAACAGGCTTGCTGGCACGTACCAGCCTGTACGCCCGCGAATGGCAGGAAGCCTACAATTATGCCGATGAAGCCATGAACCTGAAAAACCGTTACCTGATGAATGAAACGGAATACAAGAGCGGATTCAACAATGCCTTAAACCAGGAATGGATGTGGGGTTACTCATGTACTATTGACGACAACCTTCCCGCCTATAACTTTCATTTCAAAGATAGCACGACACCAGGAAGCGGTTACTCTTGCCTGAATGTAGACCCTTATTTCAAAGAACTGTTTGATGATAATGATTACCGTAAAGGAATGTTCTTTTGGGGTCCCAATGCCGGATACGGTGAATGGACCATGCTGAGTTCGAAGTTCAAATTCGCCGATGTCGACAATATGCTTGCCGACATTGTGATGATGCGTGTAGCCGAAATGTACCTTATCAAGGCAGAAGCTGCAGCACACCTGCCGGGAAAAACCAGTGAGGCACAAAGCCTGTTGAAAGAACTGCGCGACGCACGTATGAAACCGGGCTATACCGCAGCCGAAATTACAGCTACAGGTGATGACCTCCTGAAAGAAATCTGGCTGGAACGCCGCAAGGAACTGTGGGGAGAAGGATTTGCACTGACTGATATCATCCGCAACCAGCAACCGGTAGAGCGTAAGGCATGGCAACACTTCGTAGAATGTACTTATAACGAACATGAAGATGGAAGCGTAACCGACAAGACACCTATCGTAACCGAAACCGGAGATGTCATCTTTGCCGATGATAAAGACGAGGCTTACCAAAGCAAATATTGCGTTATCCTGCAAGGACACTCTACCGTGAAGCTTCCCGACGGAACAGATTTTGTTCCGAACAGCAAGTACTACTTGTTCCGTATCACTGAACAGGAAGAGCTGCAAAACCTGAATCTGTACAACGACCATCCGAAACTGGATATTTACAGATAATCTGGCAAACGGAAGGAAGGCATAAATACTCTTCAATGCCAGCCAGACAAATAAAAAGAGATGCTTCATACGGAGCATCTCTTTTTATTTTACTACTTTTGCAAACGAAAACCATCCTAATGAAACTTTACCCCATGAAGATACGAACCATCGACTTAGGAGAGAGACCCGTAGTGCTGGCTCCTATGGAAGACGTGACCGACCCCGCATTCCGCCTGCTCTGCAAAGAGTTTGGTGCCGATATGGTATATACCGAATTTGTATCGAGCGATGCCTTGATACGTTCGGTAGACAAGACGATGACGAAACTCAACATCAGTGCCGCCGAACGCCCCGTAGCCATCCAAATATATGGCAAGGATACCGATACAATGGTAGAAGCGGCACGCATCGTTGAACAGGCTCACCCCGACATTCTCGACTTAAACTTCGGTTGCCCGGTAAAGCGGGTGGCTGGTAAAGGGGCAGGGGCAGGCATGCTTCAGAATATCCCCAAAATGCTGGAGATAACCCGTGCCGTAGTGAATGCGGTGCAGATTCCTGTTACGGTAAAAACCCGCCTGGGATGGGACGAGAACCACAAAGTCATCGTAGAACTTGCCGAACAGTTGCAGGATTGCGGCATCGAGGCATTGACCATACACGGGCGTACCCGTGCACAGATGTACACCGGCGAAGCCGACTGGACCCTGATAGGTGAGGTAAAAAATAATCCGCGTATGCGCATTCCTATCATCGGGAACGGTGACATCACTACTCCCCAACGTGCCAAAGAATGTTTCGACCGCTACGGTGTGGATGCCATTATGATAGGCCGTGCCAGTTTCGGACGCCCGTGGATATTCAAGGAAGTGAAGCATTATCTGGAAACGGGCGAAGAACTTCCTCCACTTTCTTTCCGCTGGAAGCTGGACGTATTACGCCGTGAGGTACAAGACAGCATCAACCTGCTCGACGAGCGCCGGGGCATCCTCCACGTACGCCGTCACCTGGCAGCTTCTCCTTTATTTAAAGGTATTCCCAATTTCCGCGAAACCCGTATCGCCATGCTCCGTGCCGAAACCCAAGTGGAGCTTTATGCGATACTGGACCATATCGAAACAATATTGGAAGAACAAGCGAACCTGCAACAGACCTATGGACATGAATAACATGAAAACAACTTACAAGAAAAGCTTACAACTATTATCTCACCTGACGGGCATCGCCTGTCTGCTCCTTGCGCTGGTTTCTTGCGAGAAAGACTCATCCGCCCCCGCAAGCCCCACGATAGACTATTCGGACAACCGATGCTGGTTCGAGAATAAGCAAGACGCTACGGGAAAAGACGTAGACCTGTTTTATGTAGTCCCGACCTGCATTTGGGACTATACCGACTCGTTGGGGCAAACCCGGCACCACATGGACATCTTCAATACGGAACAACGTGCCTTGACAGACCCTTCCATCCAATTGGCTAAAAGCGTATTGGCAGATAGCTGCAACTTCTTCTCTCCTTATTACCGCCAGATTTCGATGGACAGCTGGCTCACCTTGGACACGGCACTCATCGAAGAGCGTTTCAAGCTGGCTTATCAAGACGTGGCGGACGCTTTCCATTATTATATGGAGCACGACAACCAAGGGAAACCGTTCATCCTTGCGGGACACAGCCAAGGAGCCAAGGCGGTTATCGAACTCCTGAAACGGGAAATGACACCCGACATCAGCCGGAAGCTCATCGCCACCTACGCCATCGGCTATACCGTGACACCGGAAGAACTTGCCGGTTATTCTACCTTGCGCCCTGCACAAGACTCTATAGATACGGGCGTGCTCATCGGATTCAATAGCGTAACCCGTCCCGATGCCGTATCGCCTTTGTTCCGAGACAATGTGGTGTGCATCAATCCTGTCAACTGGCGCACCGATGCTACCCCAGCTACCTCTTACCAAGGATTTACCGTCGCGCAAGACACTACGATTCATACACTTATCGTGACGGGCATCGATGAAGAGCAGTATTTCATCCCCAGCGTAGCAGCCCTGTTGCCTAAAGGAAACCTGCACGTGCAAGAGTTCAACCTTTATAACGAAGACCTGCGCAAGAACGTATTGCAACGCATCTGGGCATTCCGTCAGGCACAGTAATGCATTTCCCTATGAAAAGAGATGAATACCCTTTTACTGCTCCCGTACATAGACTTTCTTTTCCACTCCTACTCCTGTCACCGTAACCTTTTTCCAGTGCAAAGGCAAAACCGAAGGCAACTGTATAATGCCTTCTTCGGTTACTTGAAGCCCACAAAATCCATTCAGCACGGCTTGAAGCAAGCCTCCTGCTCCAGTCATGAAATAAGGGTTGTTGCTTGAAGGTGTTTCAGACAGTACCCCAAAAGGAGGACGCCAGTTAGGCTGATAACAACGGCAGAACATTTCATAGGCTTTTGCCGCATTGCCCATTCGTGCATATTGTACACAAAAAACGGCATACGACATCATTGGACCATCGCGCTGGTCAATGCGTTCAGCATAATAGGCAAGGTCTTTTTGCTGCTGCCTGACATCGGTGATTTTTCCCAACGGGTAAGCCAGCAGGTTGACATCTGCCTGTTTGATGGTTTCACCTTGATACGTGGCATGTTCACGCGTAACTCCATCTTCAAACTGCAAGATACGCAAACCACGGCTCACTTTACCCCATACAGAAGGTACTTGCTCACCACATACCCATCCGGCACGGGAAGCATAGTCTAATACCAACGAGGCGGAAGCGTTGGTAAAGGCATTATCGGTTACACCATTGGCATATTCATCCGCTCCAGTTACCCCGACAATCGAATAGGAACCGTCGGCATTACATACCGAACGACTTACCCAAAACTCTGCTATCTCCTTCAGCAACGGAAAACCTTCACGCTTCAGCCAGACAGAATCACGGGTCACACAATAATAATTCCAGCAAGCAATGCCCACATCTGCTGTGATATGATGTTCGAATGCCCCGGTCAGGGCAAATGTCGGTGTCGCCTCTTCGCCCGTATTATCACTTTCCCACGGATACATTGCTCCCTTATATCCGTATGCCATTGCTTTCCGGCGTGCAGGCTCTTTTCGGTCTACACGATAATCAAGCATCGACCGTGCCATATCGGGTTGCAGCAAAAGCATCGGAGGATACATCCAAAGTTCAGTATCCCAAAAGATATGTCCATTGTAACCTTGCGAAGAAAGTCCCATCGGTGGAATACTCAACCGGCTTCCGGCACGGCAGGATGCATATAAATTGAACAAGGCGAAACGTACCAACCGCTGGGCATCATCATCTCCTTCGATACGAATATCGCTTTGCCACAAGGTATTCCATAACCGTTCATGTGCCTGTATCAATTGCGTCTTTCCTTCGTGAACAGCGTATACCACCTGGCGTTCGGCTTCATTATAAGGATCAGTAAAGTCTCGTGACGAACAAATACTGCCTACCAACGAGAACGAAAGTGTTTCACCTTTTTTCAGAGACAACATAAAAAGCAGCTCGCCGGTTGCTTTATCAAACGAAGGTTTCCAGTGTTCAGCACCGTCGAACATAAAAGTCGATGCCGCTGCTACCTGCCTGTACTTTCTTGCAGAAACGGCTTCTGCCTCCAACAGATACAAGCGTGTACCATCGGCATCCAGTTCGCGATAGCGTACGGTATCGGCAGCATAGTCATCGGGCACATTCATACTGTTCCGTATCTCCAGCACTACATCCGTCAGTGCTTTCACCTGCACCGATACCAATCCAGCGTATGGAAGGTTTCGCAAAGCACGTAATTCAGACACTACTTGCACTTTCCGTCCTGCCTCAAATGTTGTGCGGTGCACTGCCTGGCGCATATCTACCGTCTGCTCCCAAGCCTTAATACAGGTAGTATCTATTATCATGCCATCTATTTTCATCTGTATTCCAAAAGGATTGATTCCTTTCATCACCCGGCTTACTACACCTGGAGCAGCTGCATCAAACACATGATTCAGCACTACCTGCCCTATGCGGAAAGGTTCTTTATCCGGCAAAATGCCAATACATCCGCTTGCCATCGGAGCCGAAGCATACGGAGCATGCAAATCTGTAGCCCGTACCTGCCACAAGGCATCGTTTTCTACACTTGCTTTCATTATATTCCAGCTGAATATACACGACAAAGCTATACCTAACCAACGTAGATTCATAATATTTAGCAACTGAAATTATTACAACAAAATGATTGAAAACAAAAAGACACGAAGACGCACTGTTTTTTCACGTTACATTTTCCTGTGTCTCCGTGTCTTTTTATTCATTGGTATATGTTCAAGAATCAAATTCGCTCCAATCGGTAAGCCGCATGTCGCCTTTCTTCAAGAATACCTGGTGCATACCCAGAGCAGCAGAAAGACTATGACAAGTCTGTCCTTTGGTAGAAATCTTCAGGTAATCCCATAGAAGTTGTTTGTAATCGGGGTGTGCACAGTTTTCAATGACGGCCTGTGCACGCTCCATCGGGCTTTTTCCACGCAAATCGGCAATACCCTGTTCGGTAATGATGACATTAACCGAATGTTCGCTGTGGTCAAGATGCGATACCATGGGCACAATAGAGCTGATACACCCGCCCTTAGCAGTAGAAGGACATGAGAATATGGAAATGTAAGCGCTGCGCGTAAAGTCGCCTGAACCACCGATACCGTTCATCATCTTCGTGCCGCAAATGTGGGTGGAGTTTACATTGCCGTAGATATCGGCTTCGATGGCGGTGTTCATCGAGATGACTCCGATGCGGCGGATTACTTCGGGACAGTTGGATATTTCGGACGGACGGAGCACCAGCTTGTGGGCGAAGAAGTCCATGTTTTCGTAAATGTCTTCCAGGCAATCATTTGTTACACTGAGCGAACAGGTACTTCCGAACTTGATACGTCCCTCTTTAATAAGGGTAATGACTGAATTCTGGATAACTTCAGTATACATTTCGAAAGGAGGAATACTCGAATCACGGCCTAAGGCGCTCAATACAGCATTGGCTATGTTGCCTACCCCCGATTGCAAAGGCAGAAACGTAGAAGGAATAATGCCCCGTTTCATATCTGCCGAAAGGAAATCGGCAACGTTTTGCCCGATTTTATCCGTTACCGGATCGGGGGCACTGAATCCGCGTGCTTCGTCGGGAATGTCTACTTCTACCACTCCCACGATTTTTTGAGGATCTACCTGAATGTAAGGAAGTCCGATACGGTCACTGGGACGTACGATGGGAATCGGACGACGGTAGGGAGGACGCTCCATTTCGTACAAGTCGTGCATACCAATGATGCGTTTACTGTGTGCAGCGTTCAGTTCAATAATGACCCGGTCGGCAAGACGGGCGATGGTAGGTGTAATGCCTACGCCGGCAGTAAGGTAAATACGTCCGTCATCAGTCAATTCACAAGCTTCCACAATGGCAGTAGTGACATGTCCCAAAAAACCGGACCGTAAGCGTTGAGCCACTTGCGAAAGATGAATGTCGGTGTAATTGATTTCTCCATTGTTCACCGCTTTGCGGAAATCGGTGTTGGTGGTATAAGGGGCACGGAATTTGATAGCATGTGCCCGTGTCAATACCCCATCACACGAGTCGCCTGTTGAGGCTCCTGTGATGATTCCAATGCGGAACTCTTCACCCCGCGCATGTTTTTCTTCGGCTTGTTTAGCCAGTTCGGCCGTAACGGCTTTGGGACTTCCTGCCGGAGTAAAGCCGCTAAGAGCTATGATTTCACCGTTTTGTATCAGGCTGGCAGCTTCTGCCGCCGTCATTCTGTTGTAGTTCATAGTGCTCAGGTATTAAAAATATGTATTAGTATTTCCGTTTGAATATCTCCGAATAAATGAATGCTTTCCGTGCTTCCGAAGGAGTACGGAACCGAATGCCAGACCGGGGCTGGCAAGAAAAGTCTGACGAAACAGGAGGTGGTGTATTCCGTGGTTTTGAGACACGACGTGCCGGCTTAATGGACTGTGCCGGTTGTACTTTCTCTACAACATTTTCTGCTTCCTCTACAGATTCTATAGGAAATGGAACCGTCGTTTTCGGTTGTTTGGACGGCCGTTTCTTAGGTTCCTTTGTCGCTTGCTTATAAATGGCAATGGCAATAATGGCAAGTATGATAAGGAAATTCGACATATTCGTATTATTAAAAAAGGATTTTGCCAAAGATAGTAATTTTTCACCGAAGAATCATAAGAACTGTTTGCTTATTGTGCGATACGGAATAGAATTATTATCTTTGCACCCGTTTTGGGTATGTATTATGATAGGAAAGTGAGTCACAGGTGGGCAGAAATGCGGGAAATGGGTAACAAAGGTTCTGTTTTTGTGTATTTCAATCTGTCTTGATGACTTTGAATTTGTTAATAATTAATAATACATGGCGAATGGCAGATAATTTTGTCATCCATTCCCGCCGTGCTTAGAATCTATAATATAAATAATTAATCGTATGACAAACCAGATTGCGGGAACGGACTTTAAATCCGCGACCGGAAAAGAAACAAAAAAATTGTTTATCGAGACCTACGGATGCCAGATGAACGTAGCCGATAGTGAAGTGGTGGCTTCCATTATGCAGATGGCCGGATACACGCCTTGCGACACACTGGATGAAGCCGATGCTGTGTTTATGAACACATGTTCCATCCGCGACAATGCCGAACAGAAAATCCTAAACCGGCTGGAATTTTTCCATGCCTTGCGGAAGAAGCGTAAACACCTTATTGTAGGTGTGTTGGGCTGTATGGCTGAACGGGTGAAAGAAGACTTGATAACTAATCACCACGTCGATTTAGTGGCAGGACCAGACGCTTACCTCGCTTTGCCTGACCTGATTGCTTCGGTAGAAGCAGGAGAGAAAGCTATCAATGTAGAACTTTCTACTACCGAGACATATCGCGATGTGATACCTTCACGCATTTGTGGCAACCGCATCTCAGGATACGTATCGATTATGCGCGGATGCAATAACTTCTGTCATTACTGCATTGTTCCTTATACCCGCGGACGTGAGCGGAGCCGTGATGTGGCAAGCATCCTGAATGAAGTGAATGACCTTCGACAGAAAGGTTATAAGGAAGTGACCTTATTGGGACAAAACGTAAACTCGTACCGTTTCGAGCAGGAAGACGGCAGCGTTATTACTTTTCCAATACTATTGCGCACAGTGGCAGAGGCGATACCTGATATGCGTGTCCGTTTTACCACATCACATCCCAAGGATATGAGCGACGAGACACTTCACGTAATAGCCGAAGTGCCCAATGTGTGCAAACATATCCATCTTCCTGTGCAGAGCGGCAGTTCACGTATTCTGAAACTGATGAACCGGAAATATACCCGTGAATGGTATTTGGAACGGGTAGCAGCCATCCGACGCATCATTCCAGATTGCGGACTGAGTACTGACATTTTCTCCGGTTTTCATTCGGAAACGGAAGAAGATCACCAGATGAGCCTTTCGCTGATGCGCGAATGTGCCTACGATTCTGCTTTTATGTTCAAGTATTCGGAACGTCCCGGCACATATGCCTCGAAACATTTGCCCGATGATGTACCCGAAGAGGTAAAAATCCGCCGGCTGAATGAGCTGATAGAACTTCAGAACCAACTTTCGGCAGAAAGCAATGCGAAAGACGTAGGCAAGACATTCGAAGTATTGGTAGAAGGAGTTTCCAAACGTTCGAAAGAGCAATTGTTCGGACGGACGGAACAGAACAAAGTCGTAGTGTTCGACCGTGGCATGCATCGGATAGGAGATTTCGTAAAAGTCCGTATTACCGACTCAAGTTCGGCTACACTCAAAGGAATAGAAGTGGTTTGAGAAAAAGCAGAACACTACATTTAATAAAGTAATATAAATAAGAACCTAACTAAAAATAAACCAAACGAACAATGAAAAAAAGAATGACACTCAGTTGGCTGTTTGCCCTTTTGTGCTGTTTGCCGATATTTGCCCAAATGCAAGACCCGGTACAGTTCAAAGCTGAATGGAAAAATCTTTCGGCCACAGAAGCCGAAATTGTCTTTACAGGTACAATCGATGCCGGCTGGCATGTATATTCTACCAACCTTGAAGAAGGAGGACCCACTTCTGCGACATTTAATGTAGACGAAATAGTTGGAGCAGAACTGGTGGGCAAACTCATTCCTGGTAATGGAGAAATAGAGCAGATTGACCCGATATTCAACATGCAAGTGCGTTATTTTGAAGGAACGGCAAAGTTTACTCAAAAGGTGAGACTTACAGGAGGTGACTATACTGTAAAAGGTTACTTGGAATACGGAGCCTGCAACGATGAAAACTGCCTGCCTCCTACCGCTGTTGACTTCTCATACAGTGGAAAACTTGATGCACCTTCGGCAAACGCACCGGTAAAGAGCGACGTGGTACCTGTCTCGTCTGCTCCTGCCGATACAACTTCAGTAGCATCAGCCGATGTTCCAGCTCCTTCTGCACAGCTGAAAGGAACGACAGACTACTGGAAGCCGGTTATTAAGGAATTATCCGAGTTCGGCGAGACCCAGCAACAGGATACGCATTCGTGGGTATACATCTTCTTCGCCGGATTCATCGGCGGGCTGCTCGCCTTGTTCACTCCCTGTGTATGGCCTATCATTCCGATGACGGTCAGCTTCTTCCTGAAACGCTCGAAAGACAAGAAAAAAGGCATCCGCGATGCGTGGACATACGGTGCGTCTATTGTAGTAATTTACGTGGCATTAGGACTTGCCATTACATTGATATTCGGCGCAAGTGCACTGAATGCCTTATCGACCAATGCCATCTTCAATATTTTCTTCTTCCTGATGCTGGTGGTATTTGCCGCTTCGTTCTTCGGCGCGTTCGAAATCACCTTGCCTTCGAAGTGGAGCAATGCGGTTGACAGCAAAGCAGAATCTACAACAGGTTTGCTTAGCATTTTCCTGATGGCATTTACCTTGTCGCTGGTATCCTTCTCTTGCACCGGACCGATTATCGGTTTCCTGTTGGTAGAGGTATCTACTACGGGCAGTATTATCGCCCCGGCATTGGGCATGTTGGGCTTTGCCATAGCGCTTGCCTTGCCGTTTACACTCTTTGCGATGTTCCCCTCGTGGCTCAAGTCAATGCCGAAGTCGGGAGGCTGGATGAACGTTATCAAGGTAGTCTTGGGCTTCCTCGAACTGGCTTTTGCCCTCAAGTTCCTTTCGGTGGCAGACTTGGCATACGGTTGGCGCCTGCTGGACCGCGAGACTTTCCTTGCCCTGTGGATTGTCATCTTCGGACTGCTGGGCATGTACCTGTTGGGTAAAATCAAGTTCCCGCACGATGATGATAGCAACAAAGTAGGTGTAGGTCGTTTTTTCCTTGCGCTTATATCTCTCGCCTTTGCTGTCTATATGATACCAGGACTATGGGGAGCACCCTTAAAAGCTGTAAGTGCCTTTGCACCTCCCATGCAGACGCAAGACTTCAATCTTTACAAGAATGAAGTACACGCCAAATTCATGGATTTCGATGCCGGCATGGAATATGCACGCCAACAAGGCAAACCGGTAATGATAGACTTCACGGGATACGGATGTGTGAACTGCCGTAAGATGGAACTTGCAGTATGGACAGACCCGCAAGTAAGTAAGCTTCTTACCGAAGATTACGTGCTGATTACACTCTATGTAGACGAAAAGACCAAGTTGCCCGAACCTATCAAGGTAATGGAAAACGGCAAGGAACGCACGCTTCGTACTGTAGGTGATAAGTGGAGTTACCTGCAACGGTCTAAGTTTGGTGCCAATGCCCAGCCATTCTATGTCTTGTTAGACAATGAAGGCAATCCGCTCAACAAGTCGTATTCGTACGACGAGGATGTAGCAAAATACATTGATTTCCTTCAGACAGGACTGAAGAACTACAAGAAATAAAAACAGACGCCTGTTGTTTGATGTAGGTTTCATCAACAACAGGCGTCTTCTTATCAGGACACCATGCCTCATTTATCCAGACCAAACTTTTTCCTGTAATAGGATTGTGCAGTATAAAGTGCCGCAACAGGATTATTTCCAGTCACCCGGTCTTTGGTTACAAGCGTAGTGACATACGCATCCGAATATTTGTAAAACAAGCTGTCATGACCTACACAAAGACCGATGACTACATTCAAGTCGGTTTGTGCCCGATTAAGCAACCTTGCCTGCAGAATAGGATTACACATCGCACTGCCAATGCGTTCGCATTCTTCCGGTATACCCACCGAAGTTTTTGCCTTTCCTGCCACCTTACAAATAACCGAATAAGGTTCGAAACCATTAACACGCAATATACGCGCAAAAATGCGTGCCTCGTTAATCAATCCTATGCAGTTGGCAATACCTATCTTGTGTGCTCCTATCTTCCGGGCAAACTCCATAATCTCCTGCACTCGTGTCCACTGGCAATAACCTTCGTATTCCACCTCAGCACTTGCCACCATAATGTCATGATTCCTCCCTTCTTCATACTTTTTCATTGCCCAGGCATCATCTTCTGTGTCCAGACTGGTTGTCAGGCAAAAATCGGGATATGTACGGTCTTTATACTTACAATTCTGTGTACCACAATCCACACAACTCCAATCGTGCCTGTTTTCTTCCTCACTCATAACTTTCGAAAAAATGTTTTGTTACACAACAATAATGCTTTTTACTTACTTAGGTTAATCAGAAGTTAAAGATGATCTCCGATTTTCTATTCTCTTATTTGCTTTTCAATAAACGAATATCCGGCCCGACGTATGTTTCCTTCAGTCCGCCCCAGTCTACAATGATACGCTGTATCATCACACCGGGGTCACCACAACTTAAAGTCAAAATGTGTGATTTACGCCTAGGGTCTATCGGGAAAGAAAACGTAGCTTTTACTCCATTTTGTAACACATTGTCTTTCCAAGATTTAGAGTATTCTTTAGGTATGTTATTCGTCACTTGCACCGGATGTCCGTCTACTGACACACCAAAGCGTGTCCCTCTACCTTTATATATAGGGAATACCGGCAACGAATAAACATGTACGGTTACCGAATCGGCATCTATCTGTGGCAATGCATACTCAATCTGAGGAGCCGAAGGAGAAGTGGGATCGGCCAAAGCTTCTGTCGCCTCTCCTAACTGAATGATGTTCCAGTCGTAACCCAATCCTTTTACCAAACGCAACGTATGACCGGAAGCCGACTTGACCTGATAGCGTGTCAAGTCTACCAGCGTACAACGCTCCAACACATCTTGTTCAAGACGGAGAGACAAGTCCACAGGCATTTCCCCTTTTCCTTTCGTATAAGTTACTTCCGGCATATGCTGATACTTAGCCACCCATCCCGGTGCCAGCGTCATCATGTAGTTCCATTTCCCATCCAATTGCGTATTATACCGGTGGTTCAACGAAGCGATGCTGTCGTATGCCAATTGCGATTGGCTTGCCGCCCAATTAGCTTGCTCAACCTTGCCTTCGGCAAGCAATTCACGATTTAATTGCGCCATCAAGAACTTTCGGTTCATCTGATATGAAGCCAAAGCCTGATAACCTATCAGTTCGAAGAATGCCGGACGAGAAGCCTCCGGAAGCTCATGATACAAATGCAACGCTTCGTCCGACAAACGTTGGTAATCGTCCAAGCGACGGAGCGCGTCATTATAATTTTGGAACGAATAGTCGGTAGAAGCCAATTCTGTGTATTCCGGCTCATCCCATTCACGTTCCCATCCCATGAATTCCGGCTTACGGCTCCATGCCAACCGATAATATTCATCCAGCATCCGCTGGAAACGAGGCTTGTACTCCTCTCCGAACAACTTCGCCATAAACGCCGACTGGTGTTCATTGATGGAATGGATATCATATTTGTCTATATCCCATGCCATATCGAAAAACGTCTTGATAGCAAGCTCCGCCGGCTTGATGTCGCCTACGTTCAGCAGCCAGTAACGGTCGGCACCCGTATCGTAAGCCTTCTTCAATTCTTCGTACATCAACACAGGAGGAGTGGTGCATACCCAAAGATAATCGTGCGGAGCACCCAGATAAGAAGTATGGTAATAAACGCCTGCCCTTCCGCTACGTTGTTGCTCTTGCGGATTACTCAAGCGTTTCATATAACCGTAATTATCGTCTACCCATACCAAAGTCACGTCATCGGGTACCTTCAAACCACGTTCGTAAATGTCCAGCACTTCTTTATAAGGAACGAACTGTTGCGGAATGGAGTCAATCGGATGCGGAATATATCTCGACAAAATGTTCCGTTGATCTGCCAACACTTCTTCTATCAAACTTACCTCACGTTCCTTAGGCACTCCCACCAATCCGGCATCGTGAATGCCTCGCATGGCAAGGGTATAGAAATTCTCATAAGGAGCATTCTCCGAGATACGTTTATCAAGTACCTTATTGATGCCGTCTTTATTGGTTACATAATTCCATTCACCCATTGTTTTCTCGTCCCATTCTGTCACATTGTTGAAAAGCAAGGGTTCGCAATGCGAAGAAGTCATGACAATGGCAAAACAGTCTGCCACCAATTTGTTTTCAGGATATTTGTTAAATGATCCCGAACTGGGATGCATGGCTGGAGCCAGCATATTTCCTTTCATACGAAGAATCAGTTCACAGACTTTCGCATACGTTTTCGGACCGATGTCTCCTAGTTCCTTTTCGAATGTCTTCGAAGCCCACGGTGTAATACCCCACCCTTCATCGTTGATAAAGAAGCCCCGGTATTTAACACTAGGAGCCTTAGAAACATAATCTGTTTTTTGAAGATATAAAGCATTCTTTTTCTTAACCGGCACATCCGCCCACCAATAAAGAGGAGATACACCGATGGCTTCTGATAAAGCAAACGTCCCGTATGCCGTTCCGCGACGGTCGCATCCGGCAATTATCAAAGCCCGTTTTATGCCTTTAGCGGGATTCTCAACGGTCTTAATAAGATATTGCTCCCAACCATTTTGGATACCAGTCACATCTATCTGATTATCACCTGCCAATTTGTCGATAAAAGAGTTATGGTTCAATGTACCAATAACAACGATATTTTGCCCTTCACCCGGATTTCCGACCTGGACATGCCCCTTTGTACCGGTTACCCGCCCAATGTCTTCCGCGAATAAAGAAGCCGCCTTTTTTACCACCTCAAAATCTTCAGGACTTACAAAAATATCACAAGACGCTCCACCTGCACATAAAGGGAAGTCCACCGATGATTTAGGTTTATCGTTTATTTTCGGCTGGGCGAAAACGGATAATCCACAGAATAGAAATAAGATAACGAATAGATGTTTCATACTATTTACTGATTTTAATACGAATATATGAATTAATTAAGTTTGAAACCGAATTTAATCCTCTCTTTAAGAATTTTTTAATGAAACTTCTAATACGTAAATAGGATAAGAATCAACCAATTCCCCCATACGAATCATCAAACCATCTTCACCCAATTTCCAATTCACATCCTGCCTTTCCGACAAACATTTCACCATTTCTATTTTGTCCTGTTTTGTAAAAGCTCTCAATTTAAAGACTGTATCTTGTACATGGCGCACAATGACATATACTTTATTCCCTTTGCTCGTATAGCGCACGTCTGGAATCCGTTGCTGAGGAAACCCATTGAAAACAGCATCGTCAAATTCTGCTTTTATCTCTTCATCAGGTTGGTTAGGATTCATTTTTTCTTCGTAAATACGCCAAGGCCTCGTCCCATAAATAGCTTCGCCATTCATTTGCATCCAAGTGTGCAACTCTTTTATAATCGGAAATGTCTGCTTAGGGAAAGCTCCCTGACCATTAGGAGCCACATTTAATAACATATTTCCCCCTTTGCTGACTATATCCGTTAAATAACGTATAATCATATCTGGTTTTTTATATAAGGTATCATAACTAATACTTCGTTAAATTAATATCTAATCCTTTGATAGCAAATAAGTTAATTAATAAAGTTTAGCAGAATAAAATAGGTCAAGTGGCTGAAATTCAGTACCTTTAATGGTATCTAACCACACATTAAAGCAATGAACAGAACAGCACTTGACCAATATGAGGAACTCGTAACCGATGCTTTGAAAAGTTGTTCAGCAAAGTTACGCAGACAGCTCGGAACAACGCTTCCGGCAGTTGTTCGAACGTGAGTTTGACTGGATACAGTTCAATCTCTTCCTTATGCGGCAGCGGTTTGGAGAAAGCGTTAGAAAAGCCATTGCCATAGACGCGAGCTACATTTCAAAGTCGGGAAAGAAGACTCCTTATATCGGCAAGTTCTGGTCGGGATGCGCTTCTCAGGTGAAACGGGGACTGGAAATTCTCGGCATCGGCATTATCGACATTGACAGTCGGGACTGCATGATGCCACCTTGTGGTATGCGCATGACGGTGTCCGCACAGGCAAGCGGGGACGGCCGCGTATCAAAGGCGAGAAGATTGTTTTTGAGAAACTCGACCTTCAGCGTTGCGAGATTCTCGACATTGAAGGAGGAAAGGCTTACTCAGTCAAAGCCTATTCAAAGGCAATGAAACGCAACATCAAAGTCGTGGTTCATTATCCGGGATCAGGAGGACATAAAATTTATTTCTCCACCGATCTTGACATGTCGGCCAAAGACATCATCGAATACTACCGTACACGGTTCCAGATTGAGTTTTGCTTTCGGGATTCCAAGCAGTTTACCGGACTCAATGACTGTCAGGCAAGAGACTTGAAGAAACTCGACTTCGCTTTCAATGCTTCACTGACTTCGGTAAACATCGCAAAGGTCATGCGGAAACGATACTATCCCTCGCTTTCCATCGGACTGCTAAAGGCCTATCTGAGTAATACTTATATACTCAAAAGAATTTTTAGCAAGTCCGGTCTGAAACCGAACAGAACTTTTAATACTAAACTTATCAAAGAACTCTTTGGCTTTGTGGCAGAAGCCGCTTAGCCGATATGTTGATTTTTTAACGGACTATTATTGAAATAAATATGAACTTATTTTTTAATTGCAAATACCCATTTGAACTATATTCTTTCTGAAACTGGTTACTATAAAACGCTTGTGTCGGTTTTAAAAAAAGAACGATACCTAAGTTTGTAGCATTATCAATCCATAGCTTTAAGAACTTTTCTAATTTTTATCCTTAATCCGCGTCTCGCATATCTCTACAAATAGCTTTATTATATATAGAATGTCTCAAATACCTTCCAATATGTTCCCTCAGTTAAAAGGCTATTCTTATTTACATCTTATTTCCAACTGAGTTCCCTTCAATCCCTGCGAACTTACAGCAATAATAGCCTTGCCCTTTTTTAACTGACTCCTCACAACAGCCAAAGCTTTCCCTTTCCAAGCTTTATGTTTCGAATCGGATGTGGTATCAAGTTCCTTGATATCAGCATTACCAACAGCAAGCAATGTACCTCTTCCTTTTAGAGAAAAAGTCAACAGATTTGTTGCATCAGGACAAACTATACCATCTTTATCTACAACTTCTGCTGTAATGAAAGACAAATCTTGCCCATCTGAATTGATAGTTGAACGATCAGCCTTTAAACGTATTGCATATGGTTCTCCTGCTGTTTTCAATTCATTATGATAACCATTTAATTCAGACAAGACATCTCCCTCATTGTTTATAGCTTCAGCAAGAATTGTTCCTGGTTCATATATAACTTTAAATACAGCCTTAAATTCTTCTTGACGGGTTGTCGGCTTTTCGCCGACAACTTTCCCATTCAATGTTAAGCGTACACGTGGGGCACGGGAATAAACTTCAACCTCTATTTCTTTCCCTTCATGCCCTGGCCAAGTCCAACTTTCAAAAGTAGGCCATACACTCCACATAGTTTCCTTTATATTTCCATAATATCCATTAGGTTCTTTAACCGCCATATAAATAGGTCGATTGTAATTCCATAACCGTTCCCGATAATAAGAGATTGGCTTTCTTTGTCCTATCATATCAATATCACCACAATAAGCAGCATTCCATGGAAAGTGGTCACCGAAAAAATGTTCACCTGCATTTTCGCCTTCATAATACCACCGTCCTATACTGGATTCACCCAAATAATCGACAGAAGTCCAAACAAAATCTCCGATAATATATGGATTGTCATTTACATAACTCCAACTTTGAAATGCATCTCTTGGATATGATTCGGTTTGTATCATAATTCGTTCAGGTACGCGGATATGATCACCTTCATGTTTGTACATCATATAATTATAACCTACAATATCAAAAGCTTCAGCCAATGGATCATATATTTCCCAATCACTATCCCATGCACAAAGAGCAGATGTTACAGGACGGGTAGGATCCAGTTCTCGACAAAGTCCTACTAATTTTCTTGCCGTCGTAATAATCTGAATCTCTTTTCGTTCTATCACCTCATTCCCAACACTCCAACAAAATATACTCGGGTGGTTTCTATCCCGTAATACAAGAGCTGAAAGATCATCTTTCCAATATTTATCAATCAATGTTGAGTAATCATGTGGTTTCTTTGCTACACGCCAACCATCAAAAGCCTCATCGATTACAAGAAGTCCGATACTGTCACATGCATGTAAAAATACTTCAGAAGGATGATTATGACTGGTACGTACAGCATTAAATCCAGCCTCTTTCATAAGCTGTACTTTTCGAATTTCAGCACGGTCGAAAGCAGCAGCTCCTAATGGACCATTATCATGATGAATGCATCCACCATTCAACAATAAAGAGTTTCCATTCAGTTTGAATCCTTCTTCTGCCGAATAGCTGATAGTACGTATTCCGAAGGATTCAAGAATACTGTCTATTTCTCTATTATTTTCAGCAACAGACAAGCGTGCACTATAAAGTGAAGGAGAGTCAGGACTCCAACATTGAGGCTTTTGCACTGGAAGCAACTGATTAATCTTCAATGTCTCCCCAGGTTTTATTACAATTCCTTTTGTTGTTCTACCTATTTCATCTCCCAGAGGACCATATAAGATTGTAGTAAGAGAAAGCTCTCTTTCATTGTCATAACTATTTATAATTTCTGTGGAAATCGCAACATCAGCTTTGTCTTCCGAAACATTAGGGGTAGTAATAAAGGTCCCCCATTGTTTAAAATATATCGGATTTGTTGATGTCAACCATACATGACGATAAATACCAGAACCTGTATACCATCTACAGTTTGGCTGATAAGAGTTGTCTACATTTACAACAATTACATTCTCTCCTTGCTTTATCAATGACGTTATATCATGGTAGAAAGGGGAATAGCCATAATGATGTGTTCCTAGCGAGCTTCCGTTAACAAAGACTTCTGCATTCATATAGACACCTTCAAAATAAAGGCCGAAGACTTTTCCGATTTCCTCCTTATTGATTTGAAATGTTTTCCTATAACATCCTTTTCCATTGGGACGATAACCTCCATCTCCACCAGAAGGTTCATCTTTACTTGGTATGCCCTCGATACTCCAATCATGTGGCAAATCCACGATTCTCCATTTACCATCATCAAAATCCGGTTTGACACTTCCCACCGGCGCTTCACCCTTTAAGAAACGCCATCCAAAGTCCAAAAGTTCCTTTCTATCACGAGATACTCCATTCATGCAAAATGACCAGAGAGCAATAAATATAAACAACAAGTTCTTATACATAATTAAATATCCTTTATGATTACTCATGCTAATTCATGTTGTTTTGAAACCTGTTCAAAACAACATGAAGCAAGAAAAAAAATAATAAATGAATATATCAATATCTAATATTCAACCAACTGCAATAATTTAATATTTAAAATTTAAAGAGGGAACCGAACGTCCCAAATAAATATTATTTATCTGACTGTTGTAGCTTTACCTGTATAACGTATTTCTTTCACGGCATCACTTCCTGCTATTTTCACTATAAATGTACGTGACTTAAGCATTCCCGGGAACGAGCCATTACGCTTTCCGATGGTAAGCGACTTGGATCTGTCATTCCAATGCAGATTGATGGTTGAATACATCCCTTTCTCATAATTATAGTTGTTACATTCATCTTCATACAATGTGAAGTCTGCATCAGCACCCGGATATACTACAATCTCGATGTTATCAAAGTTGTTTTCATTGGCATACTGAACTGCAGGGCCTAAGGTCAGGATACTTCCAGCCTTGACATACAACGGAGAATGCGAGATTGGGGCAGAAGCATTTACAGTCGTACCGCCTGAATATTTTTCATTAGTCCAATAATCATACCATTGGACACCTTTAGGAAGATAGACCTCATAAGTTCTATCCTCTTCCCAATTTACCTTAAGGTCATATATTTCAGGCGACTTTACAATTTCCTCTTCTGTATAGAGCGGATGCAACACCGGACAGACGAGTATATTATGACCGAACATGAACTGTTTGTTATTATTCCAGGTCGATTTGTCATCCTTGAAGTCCATGAACAAAGCACGCATGAAGGAATCATTATATTGGGACACCTGCCATGCTTGGCTGTAGATATAAGGCAAGAAACGGTAACGCAACTTCACAGCATCAACCATAGCCTCATAAACAGGTTCACCCGGCTTGCCATACAGATAGATTTCACGCTGCGCGTCTGTGCCATGACTTCGCATCATAGGCATGAAAGCACCACACTGCATCCAGCGTACATATAATTCCTTGAACTGCGGGTTGTCTTTTGCCGAGTTCCAACCGTTGATATTGTAGCAACCGGCAAGGAAGCCACCAATATCAGAATGTACATTCGGATTGGCAGTCAATGTAAAGTTCAGACATCCCGGAATCTGTTTACGGAAACTGTCCCAGGTTGAGGTAATGTCACCACTCCAAGTATTGGCGCCGGTTCTCTGTTGCCCCGCAAAATAAGATCTTGTAAAGATAAAGACACGTTTAGTTGTATCTATTTCTCTCTGATGGTTATATACCCCTTCTACAGACATCAAAGGATAGATATTACGCACGGAACGCAATGATCCCATAGCAGTAGGAACATCAAGGTCCGAATCATCATAATTATAAAAATCCGGTTCAGTAGAATCCATCCACCAGCCGTCAATGTTCAGACGATGCAGTCTTGAAAGATTACGCCAATAAATGTCCCTTGCCTCTTCACTATATGCATCATAACATCTGGAACCACTTGGATAATCGTCACGTGGCGGCCACCCGTCTAATCCGCTTGGAGGGAAAGTCTCAAAATCAAGCAAATGATTCTTTTCCTGAAATTCTCTGAAACCTTTGGTACCGATACCGAAAGACGACCAGAATGATATACTGAGATGAGCATTCTGATTATGGATTCTATCCATCATTTCCTGAGGATTCGGATAGCCACTTGCCAGAAACTCCATTGCATTCCACAAATAACTATGTCCCCAATATTGCCAGTCCTGCACGATTCCATCAAACGGAATCTTTAATTCCCTATATTTATCCACCACTTCGAGTAATTCAGCCTGTGAACTATATCGTTCTCTACTTTGATGGAAACCATAGGTCCACAACGGAGCCATTGGCACTTTACCCGAAAGATGTCTCATCTCTGCAATCACACCATCAGCATCACCACCATACATGAAAAAATAATTGATTGCATCACCTACCTGTGACTCCAAAGTCAGCTCGCCGGCAACCCCTTCAACAGGAGAATTCAAGTAAGTTACAGAATAATTATCCCAATAAACACCATAACCTTTTATGCTCTGAAAGAAATTTGAATAATCTTCTGTATTTCCTTGTTCCATACGCCTATTTTCACCACGATGACTCATTTTGCCGTTCTGAAGTATACCGAATCCATATATACCTTCATCAGCATCAACCATAAAACCTTGCTTGATTTTATATGACCATTTATCCAGTCCTCTTACTATTGGAGAAAATGAATAAGAACCTTCTCTCATAATCAGATTCCCTTTATTATCCAAGAAAGAGATTCCATTTTTACCGACAATTACCGTAAGTTCACTTGAACGATAGATAGTAGCCGTATCATTGGAAGTTACATTCACCTTTACCTTTTCAGGCTCGGCTGTAACCACAAGAGACTTCTTGTTAAACACCGTCCCATTCTCTTTTACTACTTGAACCGTTCTTGGCGTGTAAAATCGAATTTTCTGCGCTAATGAATATTGCCCTATAATTAACGTAAGGCATAATAATAGTACTTTTTTCATATCACATATTTTTATGAATAATAATATTTTATAGTCTTGAATACTCTTCTAAAAAATAGGAATATTAAATACAAAACCTTGAATACAAAAATACATGCATTCACTCTTCAGCTTCCTTAATTAAGTTGCAAATCCATCTTGAAATGTTGCACAATACAGTTTGAATGTTACATATAATATTGAATAAGACAAAACGTTGTCTTTATGTCAAATCATTTGATTATAGATATAGTCATTGATTGTTGCCTTACCTTCAGAACCACGTTTGGTTGTAATCAAGATAACACCATTCGCGCCCTTTACACCATATACAGCAGTTGCCGATGCATCCTTCAATACAGAGATAGAGGCTACCGAGTTGATATCAATACCAGCCATTGGACGTTCAATACCATCCACCAATATCAACGGAGCTGTATTGTTCCACGAGCTCATACCACGAACCAAAATCTGTGGGTCTTCCTCACCCGGCATACCTGTACTTGCGGTTGTTACCACACCGGGCAAATTACCGGTCAATGCAGAACCTAAGTCCGAAACTCCTCCGGAACGTTCCAGCACCTTACTTGTAGTTTGAGTAATAGCCCCGACGACACTGGCCTTCTTCTGTTGCCCATAACCGACTACTACAAATTCGTCCAGTTCCTGGGAATCATCTTCCAAAGTAATCCGCATGTTACTCCGTGAAACCTTGACTTCTCTTGTCTTCATCCCGACAAAAGAGATGACAAGAATCGACTTCTCATTAGGGACCGTCAATTGAAAGTTTCCGTCAAAATCGGATATTGTACCAATCGATTTATTGCCCTTTACGACAATGGAAGCACCTATGATACCTTCACCATCATCATCAAGCACAATACCTCTTACTGTCATCCCTTGTTGGGCCGAAGCTGTAAGACAGCATAACAGCATCCAGAACAGTAAGGAAGGAATTTTCTGAATTTTCCGTTTTACATTTTTCATATAACTAATTATAAGATTAATATTGAAACATTGTTTAACATCTTCTACAAACACGATTGTCAAGCATAGAAAAAAAATCTTTCAACACAAAATTAGAAATGTAGAATCAGAACACAGAATTATTACATGTCGCATCCATCTATAAATGTTTCATTTTATCTTTTTACGTTTCAAAAGGCTTTTGAAATGTCTCAAACCCATATTTCATATCAAGAAGTTTGGGAATGACATCAAACTTCTACCAGGAAAACACATCAATAATACTCTGCCAGAAAGTGCTTATTATGAATGTTATCGCTTTGATTTAGAGAAAGTCAGCCCTCCTTTGTCTCTAATGGGAAGGAGGGCTGATACTGAGATTAGTTTTATTTATTTTCCTGCAGATGTTGTTCCATATATTCAGAAGGGGTAACCCCATATAATTCTTTAAAGAGAGTCGAGAAATTATTAGGATTAGAGAATCCTGTCATCTGTGCAACCTCCGCAATGGAATGGCGCTTGTCGGCTAAAAGTTGTGCCGCTTGCTTCAATCGGATATTACGGATAAATTGTCTGGTCGGCTGGTTGGTAAGTTCTTTTAGCTTCCGGTGCAGATGGGAACGGCTGATACCGACCTCATTTACAATCACGTCTACAGTCAGTTCCGGATTGCTCAGATTGTCATTTATCACTTTCATTATTCGTTCCATAAGTTTTTCATCGGGCGATTTTGCCTCTAACTTGTCCAATTTATCATCCTGTCCTTGCCGGCCGGTAAAGATATTCTGCATCTTCTGGTGTTTGAGAATCAGATTTTCCACCGTTTTATGTAAGATAGCAATATTAAATGGCTTGGTTATATATGCATCAGCACCGATATCCAACCCTTCTATAGTACTCTCATCCGTAGTCTTGGCAGTCAACAGAATGACAGGAAGATAATTCAGATTTACATTTTGCTTAATCTTTTCGCATAATGTAAAACCATCCATCTCTGGCATCATGACATCACTTATTATCAAATTCGGAATTTCCTTCAAGATACCCGACCAGGCCTCTTTCCCGTTATTGTATTCTGTTATATGATATGCCACAGAAAGTTCGTCCTTTATATATTTCCGGATTTCATCATCATCCTCAACGATACACACTTTCCATTTTCTTCTAACATGAAGATTCTTTTCCGGATCCGGATTTTCCAACAATGGTACTTCCATATCCGTAGCAGGCGAAATTATCGTCTCTCCTTTTTCTATTTCTCCACAAATTTCATCCTGGCTCAGATGGGAATCACCCAAAGGTATCTCGATAGTAAATGTGGTACCATTCAATCCATTGACATTCCTTCCGACAGAAATTTCACCATGATGCAGTTTTACTAATGATTGCGCCAAATGAAGACCGATACCCGTACCAGCCGTACTTAAATTATTATGAACCTGATAAAATCTTTCGAATATATGTTCATATTCCTTTTCGTCAATACCAATACCTGTATCTGTTATCTGGATTTTGGCATATTGTGCTACCGAAACAGCCCCCTCCTGCTGCCCGGCAATAAACAAATCAATATCGATACTTCCCTCCTTCGTAAATTTAAAGGCATTGGATAATATATTTATTATAATCTTGTCAAAATAAGCCGGGTCTACCCATAAGTCCAGATTCTCACATCCATGTGTATTAAAATTCAAGGCTATATTCTTGACTGAAGCCTGTATACTGAATGACTCACAAATCTGACGTATATAATGGACAATATCAATCTTTTGAAAAGTCAGTTTCATTTGGTTCTTTTCAATTTTTCGAACATCCATTAACTGATTGACCAATAACAGAAGGCGCTGGGTATTCCGATAAATTGTTTTATAGATTTTCTGCCTTGACTCATCTTTATCCGTCTTCATCAGGCCCAATAACGGACTAACCACCAACGATAATGGAGTACGGATTTCATGTGCAATATTAATAAAGAACTGAAGCTTGGCATTATTTATCTCTACAGCATGGAGATGCTCAATTCTCTCTTTCTTATAATGCAGATGACGTTTAAATCTATATATACCAACTCCTATAATAATTAGAGCAAGCACGAAATAAGAAATCTTAGCCCATACCGTTGCCCACCAGGGGGAAGATATATGAATCGTACATTCCCTCACATCCGATTCCATCATTCCGTCCTTCACCTTAATGCGAAAAGTATATTCACCAGGAGTTAAATTACTAAAAGACACCCGATTAATCCCATGCGGAAGATTAATCCAATCCCCATTATTAAAAGAATACACATAAACCAAACGTTCCGGTTTATTCAATTCTACCGTTGAAAACTCCAAACTGAATGTATTATCTTTATATGACAAATAGAAATCTGTAGCCTCAAATATAGATCTGTCAATTATCTCTTTACCCCCTGAGCGTATACCTGTCCTCACAGTCTTGTCGAATACATAAAAATCAGAAATCCGGACATTCCATTTTTTGTTGGGGCTGAAGATTTCTCCCGGCTTGAAATAAGTCAAACCATTCATTCCCCCAAAATAAATTATTCCATCAGAATCTTTATATGAAGAGTTTTTATAGAACTCATTCCCTTGCAACCCGTCACTTACATAATAATTAACAAATTGTTTGTCATGCAGATGAAAGCAAGAAACTCCAGAATTTGTACTTATCCACAACCTGTTATTATCATCACATTGAATTGCATAAATAACATCACTTGGCAAGCCATCCTTAACAGTATAACTTTCTACCTTTTCATGCTTCACATCAAAGGAATATATACCTTCAGATGTCCCGGTCCAAATGATACCATTCTTGTCTTCACATATAGAATGCACAGCATTCGTACTTATAATTTTTTTACTGAAGAAAATACCAGAATCCAAATCTACACAATCAAGGCCTCCATAAGACCCAACAAACAATTTATTTTTAGACGATGAATAATGCAAGCAATTAATCCATGCGATAACTTTTCCACTCATCTCACTGAAAAGCTTCAATTGCCCCGAATTCAAATCATAACAATACAAACCATCAGTCGCACCTATCCAAAGACGTCCTTCCTTATCTTCAGCAAAGGCGAAAACGGCAGGAATAGGATTTCCATCATTACTTTTCAATTGTCCAAACAAGATACATCTACCTGTTCTCTTATCAATTTTACCTACTCCCTTTGTATAGGAACCAAACCACAAATTTGATTTTGAATCTTCAAATAAACTAAGAATGGCCCCAGAAAGCGTCTTCTGATTTCCTGTCATGGAGTAATGCAAACTATGATTTTTATCTTTTGATATACGATAAATACCATCATTGTCACTTCCAACCCACAGAAATCCGTCCCGATCCTTTAATATAGAAGTAATGCAACAATCTCCAATGATATTTTTATAAATTGATTTAAGGCCTAGATATTTGAAATTATTCGTATTTACAGGTTGGTACAAAATACCCTTTTGATATAAACCAATCCATAGGCTTCCATCTTTATCCGTCCACATTGTATGCACTTTTGATTTATTCAGATTCAAGTAATAAAACTCTATCGAATAATCAACTATTGTATTTTTTTTCTTGTCATAAACTTTAATTCCTTGTCCGTCCGTCCCTATATATATCTCATTAGGACTTTTCTCCATCAAAAACTTTACAGGAAGCGCTTCACTATTATATGAAATATGTTCAAAATCATCCAGCTGTACATTATATCTGTATAGACCTTGCCCCAAACTACCCACAAAAAGATTTCCATCATTATCCTTACACAGGCACAAAGCATGCAATTTATGAATGTTTTTCAGATATAAAGTTACCTCATTTTCTGGTGTTATCCTATAAACTCCAACACCACCGACTGCTATCCAAATATTTCCTTCTTTATCTTCAACATACTGATCGGGAAAGTGATTGTCCGGTATCGGCAAATCAAGGAAATCCACAACCAGTTCATCATCCTTTACAATAAGTTTACCGGGTGTAGGGGAAGCAATCCATATTTCTCCATTTTTTCGTTCCATGACCGAACCGACAACATTTACAAATGTCTCATCTACGACAGTTCTAGCCGGAAGGGAAAAATCATCAGTCAAAGGATTGTACTTCTGGATACCGGAAAACGTACAGATAATCAAATCCCCATTACTGGTTTCAAAAATATTCTTCACATAGTTGTTCATCAAAGAATGGGGGTTATCAATATCATGTTTATATATTGTGAACTTAACTCCGTCATAACGATTGAGGCCATATTCTGTAGCAACCCATATTACACCATCCTTGTCCTGATAGATTTGATTTATCAAGCTACTTGAAAGCTCTTTATCGGTAGTGTAAAATTTATACGATTGACCATATCCCAAAAGGGAATAAAAGACAATCAACGAGAAAATCCATATATTTTTCATGTCAGTCATTTATTTAAGGCATACACAAAGCTAATATAAACCTATTGGCGGAATTAATTTGGTTTGAGAATTATGTTTAAAAAGTTGCGCATATTGTTGATATTTAGTAAATTAAATGTAACCAAACTTTTAATAGACAAATATCGTATGCACAACTTATATGCAATATTCGCAAAATTACTGAACATATGCAAGCAAATTGCCGGCAATTTAGTCAATGAATCTGGGAATGTGCCAAGACGAGGAGTCGTCCCTAGATTCTCAGACCTTGAAGTAGTGGCTTTGAACATGGCATCAGAGGCTGTTGGTATTGACAGTGAGTCGCTGTTGTTTGCAAAGCTACAGGAATATAGGGTTGAAATACCCAACCTTATTTCCCGCCGACAATACAATGACAGGCGTAAAATAACGTCCTCCCTATGTAATGCAATCCGAGAAAGAATGGTTTCTGAAATGGATGGTGGTGAAGACTATTTCTGTATTGATTCGAAGCCGATAGAAGTATGTCGTATTGCCCGTTCCAAACGTTGCAGTATGGGAAAGAAGGATTTTAGTAAAGCACCTGGGGTAGGCTACTGCGCATCACAAAGCATGTATTACTATGGGCATAAACTCCATGCAGTCTGTGGGTTAAGTGGTGTCATCCATTCCTTTGACCTCACTAAGGCAAGTGTGCATGACATTCATTACCTGAAGGATGTGAAAGTGGATTATAGTAATTGTACAGTCATAGGGGACAGAGGATATATAAGTACCCAAGTGCAATTGGACCTGTTTGAAACGGCCAATATCAGATTGGAGGTACCATATAATACTTCGTTAAATTGATATCTAATCCGTTGATAACAAACAAGTTAATTAATAAAGTTTAGCAGAACAAAATAGGTCAAGTGGCTGATTTTCATTACCTTTAATGGTATCCAACCACACATTAAAGCAATAAACAAAACAGTACTTGACCAATATGAGGAACTCGTAACCGATGCTTTGAAAAGTTGTTCAGCAAAGTTACGCAAAAGTTTTAAAACGGCATTCATCCAACTCATGATTTTGTATATGGTACTGCCAAGAAAGATTAATTTCACCCAAATGGGCCGTTACTCGGACAACTCGGAACAACGCTTCCGGCAGTTGTTCGAACGTGAGTTTGACTGGATACAGTTCAATCTCTTCCTTATGTGGCAGCGGTTTGGAGAAAGCGTTAGAAAAGCCATTGCCATAGACGTGAGCTACATTTCAAAGTCGGGAAAGAAGACTCCTTATATCGGCAAGTTCTGGTCGGGATGTGCTTCTCAGGTGAAACGGGGAGTGGAAATTCTCGGCATCGGCATTATCGACATTGACAGTCGGGACTGCATGATGCCGCCTTGTGGTATGCACATGACGGTGTCCGCACAGGCAAGCGTGGACGGCCGCGTATCAAAGGCGGGAAGATTGATTTTTGAGAAACTCGACCTTCAGCGTTGCGAGATTCGCGACATTGAAGGAGGAAGGGCTTACTCAGTCAAGGCATATTCAAAGGCAATGAAACGCAACATCAAAGTCGTGGTCCATTATCCCGAATCGGGAGGACACAAAATCTATTTCTCCACCGACCTTGACATGTCGGCCAGAGACATCATCGAATACTACCGTACACGATTCCAGATCGAGTTTTGCTTTCGGGATTCCAAGCAGTTCACCGGACTCAACGATTGTCAGGCAAGGGACTTGAGGAAACTTGATTTCGCTTTCAATGCTTCACTGGCATCGGTAAACATCGCAAAGGTCATGCGCCAACGATACTATCCCTCGATTTCCATCGGACTGCTAAAGGCCTATCTGAGTAATATTTACATGCGCAAAAGAATGTCTTATTTTTCAGAATAGTCAGCAAAAGAGGTGCCACCTGCTCGGCAGACTCTACCTTTGTTTTCTCCCACAAAGCTATCAGCGCTTCCGAAGCAATATCTTCTGCCACCGCCTCATCGTGGACATACGACTTGGCAAAGCTAAACGCTTTCTTATAATAGGAGGTATAGATAAACGAAAATGATAGGTCCGGCATGTCGGAGATAATTAAGAGTGAATAATTAATAATGAACAATGAATAGTTAATAACGGTGGATGTCTCTGATTGCCGTTATTAACTATTCACTTTTAATTGTTAATTAACTATGTTTATTCCTTATCTTGTTTCAAAGGCGCAGGAGTATCCAAGCCACGCTTCTCGAGCAACCACTTGATATCGGGACCTTTTCCGCGGAAATTGACGTACATATCCATCGCGTCATCAATGCCGCCCGGCGTGAGGACATACTTGCGGAACTTACTTGCCACTTCGGGGTCGAACAGGTTTCCGCTCTCTACGTATGCTCCGAACGCATCACAGTCGAGCACTTCCGCCCAGATGTAGCTATAATATCCGGCGGTATAGCCTCCGCCCATGGTATGCGCGAAATACGTAGTGCGGTAACGCGACGGTATCTGCTTCAGCAAACCACGGTCGCCCAAGGTCTTGGCTTCGAACTCCATCACGTCCATATCGGCAGGCACCGACTTCAGCGTGTGGAAATCCATATCCAGAAGCGATGCGGCAAGGTATTCCACCGTAGCGAAACCTTGTCCGTACTTGCTGCTCTTGTCGTATTTTTCTACCAGTTCGGTCGGCATGACCTCGCCTGTCTTGTAATGTTTCGCATATACCTGCAGCATTTCCGGCTCGAAGGTGAAATGCTCGTCGATTTGAGAAGGAAGCTCCACGAAATCGCGGGGCACACCGCTCACGCCTGTATAGTGCACATCGCAAAAGAGCGAATGCAGCCCGTGCCCGAACTCATGGAAAAGCGTAGTCGCTTCATCCGGGCTCAAAAGGGCAGGCTCACCTGCCGATGGCTTGGTGAAGTTGCATACAATCGTAACTACAGGCACCACCTTGTTGCCGTTCTCATCATACGACTGGGGACGGTATTCGCCGCACCATGCGCCTCCGCTCTTGCTGGCACGTGGGAAGAAATCGAAATAAAGGATGCCCAAGGGCTTTCCGTCCTTGTCGATACACTCAAACACTTGCGCTTCGGGGTGCGGTTTCGGCATGTATTCCAAGGGACGGAACGTAATGCCATACAAGCGTTTTGCCATATAGAAAGCACCGTCGCGCACGTTGTTCAGTTCCAAATACGGACGGATTTCGTTCTCGTCCATGTCGTATTTATGCTTTTTCGCTTTTTCGAAGTAATAACGCCAGTCCCAGCCTTCCGGCTCAAAATCGTTGCCCTCGCGCTTGATTTCCGCCTTGATATCAGCCAACTCTTCCTTCGCCTTGGCAAGAGCAGGTGTCCAAAGCTGGTTAAGCAAGTCGTACACGTTCTTTTCGTTCTTCGCCATACGGTCTTCCAACACCATCGAGGCATAGTCTTCATAGCCCATCAGCTTGGCTTTTTCCAGACGTGCCGTAATCAGGTCGCGCACCACTTGCTTGTTGTCGGCATCGTTCCCGTTATTTCCCCGATTGATATAAGCCTTATAAATACGCTCGCGCAACACACGGTTATCGGCATATTGCAAGAAAGGCATGATGCTGGGGTTATGCAAGGTAAACACCCATTTGCCTTCTTCACCCATGCCCTTAGCGGTCTCGGCGGCCTGTGCTATCAGGCTGGCTGGCAGCCCGCTCAAGTCTTTCTCGTCCGTAATGACCAGCTTGAAAGCGTTGGTTTCTTTCAGCATATTTTGCTCGAACGTAATCTGAAGCGTCGAAATCTTCTCGTTCAACGCCCGAAGCTTCTGCTGGTCGGCATCGCTCAGGTTGGCTCCGCTCCGTACAAAGCTTTTATACGTTTCCTCTAACAACTTAGCCTGTTCCTTATCGAGATTGAATTTCGCACGGTTCTCATATACTTCCTTCACCCGCTGAAACAAGCGTTTGTTCAGCGAAATATCATCGCTATGAGCCGAAAGCAACGGAGCCATTTCCTGCTCCAACGCCTGCATCTCGGCGTTCGTATTGCATCCGCTCTGCCCAAAGAACACATACGCCACCCGGTTCAGCATCGCTCCGCTCCGGTCGAGTGCCACAATGGTATTTTCGAAATCGGGCATCGAGCGCTGGTTTACTATGGCATCGATTTCCTGTTTCTGCTCTTCCATCCCTTTCAGGAACCCTTCACGGTAATCCGCAACCGTAATCTGTTCGAACGGCGGAACCCCGTAAGGCGTATTGAATTCGCTCAGGAACGGATTGACATGTCCCGTTGCATCTTGTCCGTAAACCGCCACGCCTGCAGCAAAGCATACGGCAAACATCAGTCTTTTACAAACATTTATCTTCATAATTCCTTTATTTTTCATTTCGCGCGCTAAATTACGGAATTTTTCAAGAAAAGGAAACCAAAATACGCTATCTTTGTGAAAACAATAGCCAAACCCAGCTGATTATGAATAGAATTAAACACGGAGACACAAAGGCACAGAGTTTTTTATTGTCAATTTCTCCGTGTATCTGCGTCTCTGTGTTCAATATAAAAGATTAACGGATTTTTCGCTCATTTCTGATTGACTATAACTTTAAAATCCGTGTAATCTGTGGTGAATAGCTTTATACTTACTTCGCGATAATCAAATAATAATTCTTCTTGCCGCGCTGAACAAGCAAGTATTTCTCATCCAGCAAATCATCGGCAGTAATCACTTGGTCGAATGCGGTAAGCTTTTCCTTGTTCAGCGATACGCCTCCGCCTTGCGTCATCTTACGCATCTCGCCTTTCGAGGGGAAAATAGCGGCTTTCTCCACAAACAAGTCTACAGCCTTGATGCCGGCTTCTATTTCGCTCTTAGCCACCTCAAACTGAGGCACACCTTCGAATACGGAAAGCAACGTGTCTTCGTCCAGACGCTTCAAGGCATCAGAAGTGGCGTTTCCGAAAAGAATGCCCGATGCTTCTACCGCTGCATTATAGTCTTCTTCAGAATGTACCATGACGGTAACTTCTCGTGCCAGACGTTTCTGGAGCACACGCAAGTGTGGAGCTTCCTTATGCTCGGCAATCAGCGCATCGATTTCTTCTTTCGTAAGCGAAGTGAATATCTTGATGTAGCGTTCGGCATCTTCATCGCTCACGTTCAGCCAGAACTGGTAGAATTTATAAGGAGAGGTATAACGTGCGTCCAACCATACGTTTCCGCTTTCGGTCTTGCCGAACTTCGTGCCGTCGGCTTTCGTCACCAGCGGACAGGTAAGGGCGAACACTTCTCCCCCATTGGTACGGCGAATCAATTCGGCACCCGTAGTGATGTTCCCCCACTGGTCGCTTCCGCCTAATTGGAGCTTGCATCCGCGGGTTTCATATAAATGCAAAAAGTCATATCCCTGGAGCAGCTGATACGTGAACTCGGTGAATGAAAGTCCGTCGCGTGCCTCGCCGTTCAAGCGTTTCTGCACCGAGTCCTTCGCCATCATATAGTTGACGGTGATGTGCTTGCCTACGGTTCGGGCAAAATCGAGGAAGGTGAAGTCTTTCATCCAATCGTAATTGTTCACCAGTTCTGCACGGTTCGGGGCATCCGACTCGAAGTCGAGGAACTTGCCCAACTGTTTCTTGATGCACTCTTGGTTATGGCGCAGGGTTTCTTCGTCCAGCAGATTCCGCTCCTGCGATTTGCCGGAAGGGTCGCCAATCATACCCGTAGCTCCGCCCACCAAAGCCAAAGGCTTGTGTCCGCAACGCTGGAAATGCCGCAACATCATTACACCACACAAGTGTCCGATATGCAAGGAATCGGCAGTAGGGTCGATACCCAAGTAAGCCGTTACCATTTCTTTTTCCAACAATTCTTCTGTGCCCGGCATCATGTTATGCACCATTCCGCGCCATTTTAATTCTTCTACAAAATTCATCGAATGAGATTCTTAGTTTAACATTATATTAAAGTCAACGGCAAAAGTACGACACTTTATCTGAATAACCAATTTTTACCGGTTAAAAAAGAGCGAGTTAACCGTCCGGCTGACATTATCCGCCAATAATTCCGGATGGATTCCGCGTATCTCTGCCGCCCTATGGTATAAGGTATGGATAGGCACACGGCTCTCATCGGTTTCCAGCAAGAAGGTTCCTTCAGGCATATACCGCAATGCATCCGCGTGATAATGTTCGCCGAAAGAGAGGTAAAACCCTTGCCTTACGAGGCTCTGCGCCAGTTCCTTCTTTCCCCGAAAGCCGTGGACAATCCAAGGCTGGGAAGGATGAATTTCTTTTTTCAAGGCAATCAATTCATTATAAACCTTTACGGCATGGATAACCAGAGGCAGGCTGTAGTGTTCGGAAAGAGAAACTATCATGCGGAAAGCTTCCTCTTGCAAGGAAAAAGGCGCATGACAACACTTATCAAGCCCCGCTTCTCCCAAAGCAATCACCCGCTTGTCTTTTCCCAACACAGATTCTATCCACCGGAGCTGCATCGGATAATTCTCGGAAGTAAGATACCACGGATGTATCCCCACCGAAAGCCACATAGCTTCATCGGGTAAAGGAATATACTTGCTATCGGCATTGAATATAGCTTCGGAAGGACATGCAGATAAGTGATGAGTATGGACATCAAAACACATCATAATAAATGAAGAATGAAGAATTAAGAATCCTCTGTAGTGAATAACTAAGGAACAGGGTCGTATCCCGAACCTCCCCACGGATGGCACCGCAACAGGCGGCGTATGGCAAGGTAAAGCCCTTTGAACGGACCGTGTTTCTTTATTGCCTGAACGGCATATTCCGAACATGTGGGTGTAAACCGGCACGATGGAGGCGTAAAGGGAGAAATGCAGTTCCGATAAAAATAAATGGGAAGTAAAAGCAAAAACGAAAGTATCTTTTTCATGCTTCATCCGACACGCTCCGCTATCAGCTGGAGCAACTTTTTCACCTTTTCATCTACTTCCGGAGAAGCATGAAGCTCATCATCGAGCCAAATGAAAGCGACCGCAAGTTTCTTGCCTTTCGCTTCTAAAGCATCTGTCAGCAGAGACTTGTTTTTACGGTAGGCTTCCCTGATTTGCCGTTTCACCCGATTGCGTTTTACCGCACGCTTGAAACGCTTTTTAGAGACACTAATCAAGACAGAGACCTCAGGAAGACCTGCATTTTCCACTGGCATATAAACAGCACGCAAAGGAAAAACAGCCAATGACTTGCTGCCTCCTGCAAACAATTTGTCAATCACCAGCAAGCTGCTTAAATGTTCCTTTTTCGGAAAAGTTTTTTTTACCGGTTCTGTCATAATTTGAATATTAAAGAAACGCAGGTTAACGCAGATTTTCACAGATTTATATTATACTATCCGCGCCAACCTGCGTTAATCTGCGTTTCAATATATACCGATGAATCTTATTTATTATGTTCGCGGATAAACATATCCAATGCGGCAGGCATCGAAGGAGCAGCTACCGTAGGAGCTTCCAAATCCAGACGCAATCCTGCATCTTTTACCGCCTTTGCCGTAGTCGGTCCGAAACTTCCGATGGCGATATCCTTCTGCTCGAACTTAGGGAAGTTCTTCATCAATGATTGGATTCCAGCCGGACTGAAGAAAATCAGCATATCATAATCAAAATCTTCTTCCGGTGTGAAATCATTACTTACGGTACGGTACATCACCGCTTCAGTATGTTGGATGTGATGTTTATCCAACAAGTCTTTCACTTCATCGTTATGCACGTCCGACATCGGAATCAGATACTTCTCCGTACTGTGCTTCACAATTACAGGCACTAAATCGACAAACTTGCCCGTAGCGCCGAAGAATACTTTTCTTTTACGGTATTGAACATATTTCTGAATATACAAAGCTATGGCTTCCGAAGTACAGAAATACTTCATCGTCTCAGGGACAGTTACACGCAACTCCGCACAAAGGTTGAAAAAATGGTCTATGGCGTGACGCGAAGTAAATACGACGGCAGTATGATCCAATATGGAAATCTTCTGTTGTCTAAATTCCTTTGCCGACAAACTCTCAACTTTTATAAACGGGCGAAAATCTATTTTCACTCCGTACTTCTCAGCAATGTCAAAATAAGGTGACTTTTCTGATGTAGGTTTAGGCTGAGAAACGAGGACTTTTTTAATCTTCAAGGCACTAAAAATTTAAAATCACAATCTGGTTCATATAGAGGATACCTTTCGCCAACAGCAAAAGGGGTACCATTTCGAGGGCACAAAAGTACAGAATAAAATGTAGAAAACCATAACTTTGGTTGAAAAAGTTCCTAAATCCCCTATAAAATAACAATATTTTAGCGGAAATCAACGTAAAAGTTATCAATATATTACTAATAATGACATCGGGACGAAAGTAAATAATGAACAAGATAATAGGCAACAACAGGAAACATTGGGCACTAAGAAGGTCGAAGTATGTCTGAATCCACGCCTTGCTTTGCTCCTTCTCAAAGAAAACCCAGTTGACAAAATTATAACTTCCCCACTTGAACAACATATAAAAAATCGACAACAAAATGTACCCACCAATCAATGCCTCGTGAGGAGTAATATAAACCAATGCCGGAAATGACTCCACCGAATAATAATAGAAAAACAGACCGTAACAAATACAAGTCAAGAGTGGAAATACCATCGTATACCCATTGTCCGTACCTTGCACCTCATCGAACAGGCTACTGCGGTCCTTGCGCTGAAACAGGCTTCTGATATGCTGGATGATATATTTCTTTCCATTCTTCACAATATGCGAAAACACAAGGAAACAAAACAAAAGCAGGCACGTAACCGACCATTCGGAACGAATCTGGTAAGGTAAAACCTCACCCGGCATACCAGAAACAGTCTGCATACTTCTCACCAAGGCACTATCGAGTTGCAAGGACTCTTCGTGTACCTTTTCGACAATGTATTCGAATCCGACGGAGCATGTATCGTTCATACAGCTGCAAATTTACAGATTTTCTTGTCCCATGCCGGAAGAGAAACGCATAGCTCCACAGCTTCCTCGGGAGTAAAGGCCACTTGCCAAAGCGATTCGTGTTCGCGACGCATAAATTGCTGGCCGATGGCTTTCTCTAACATTTCTATCAACGGATTATAAAACTCTTGGATATTCAAGACAACAATCGGTTTAAGGTAAAGTCCCAGTTGCTTCCACGTAATGACTTCCAACAATTCTTCCATCGTGCCACATCCTCCAGGAAGCGCAATGACAGCATCCGACATACGCGCCATCAAGCTCTTACGCTCGTGCATCGTTTCTGTCTCCACCAACTGTGTCAAGCCGGAATGATGCCAGCCCCGCTCTACCATAAACCGGGGAATAACACCCGTTACCGTACCGCCTGCAGCAAGGACTGTATTGTTAAGGCACCCCATCAACCCTACCTTACCTGCCCCATCAATCAAGTTTATCCCTTTTTCCGCCAAAAGATATCCCAGCCTTTCGGCAGCTTTAAAATAAACCGGAGCAATTTGCGGGCTGGATGCACAATATACACAGATATTCTTTATTTCACTCATAATGTCAAGTGATTCATGAAACGCAGATTAACACAGATTTTCACAGATTTTCACAGATAAATTAAAAAATTCTTTCTGCGTTAGAAGCTGTTTTGAATTTATCGTGCGATGATTTGGGATGAGTTTTTGAGGCATTTTCGCTTCTGTGATGAGGAAGATAGCGGGCTATCTGACGAAGAACAGGAGCGAAAAAGACCAAAAAATCGCCCAAAGCACACACGAAAACGGGTACATCAAGCCAAGAAAAACTTTTTGGAGAAATTCAAAACAGCTTCTTAATCTGCGAAAATCTGCGTTTCCATTATAATTATTTTACTTCAGCCCGAAAGCCGCTTTCACTTTATCCACATAGTCCAGTTTTTCCCATGTGAAAAGCTCCACTTCCACATCTTTGTTGCCTTCGTAAAGCGATTCGAAATGCTTGATCACCTTTCTCGGTTCACGTCCCATATGACCGTAAGCGGCTGTCTCACTATAAATAGGATTACGGAGCTTCAGACGTTCCTCGATGGCATACGGACGCATATCGAACAACTCGTCTACTTTCTTCGCAATCTCACCGTCACTCATGGCTACATGGCTTCGTCCATAAGTGTTGACGTAGATATTTATAGGACGTGCCACGCCAATGGCATACGACACCTGTACCAATACCTCATCGGCCACACCCGCTGCTACCAGATTCTTGGCTATGTGACGTGCGGCGTATGCAGCGCTGCGATCCACTTTACTGGGGTCTTTTCCCGAAAAGGCACCACCACCATGTGCACCTGCACCTCCGTAAGTATCCACAATAATTTTACGCCCGGTCAATCCCGTATCTCCATGAGGTCCTCCGATAACAAACTTACCAGTAGGATTCACATGATACGTGATTTGGTCGTTGAACAACTTCAACACTTCCGGATGATGAATCTCGGCTATCACGCGGGGAATCAGGATGCCGATTACGTCCTTGCGAATCTGTTCCAACATTGCCCGATCTGCCTTTTCCTGTGCTTCCGGCGTATCGTCTTCTGGCAAAATAAATTCATCATGCTGCGTAGAGATTACGATTGTATCAATACGTACCGGACGCCGGTTGTCATCATATTCGATAGTCACCTGACTTTTCGCATCCGGACGAAGGTAAGTCATCACTTTACCTTCACGACGGATTTCGGCAAGCACAATCAGCAACTTATGCGCCAGGTCGAGCGACAACGGCATATAGTTTTCGGTCTCATTCGTTGCATAACCGAACATCATCCCCTGGTCGCCCGCACCCTGATTCATAGGGTCTTCACGTTCCACGCCACGGTTGATGTCGGGGCTTTGTTCATGAATAGCGGAGAGTACCCCGCACGAATTGCCTTCGAACATATATTCGCTCTTGGTATAACCGATACGGTTAATCACCTCACGTGCTACTCGTTGAAGGTCGATGTAAGCCTTTGTTTTCACTTCTCCTGCCAGCACCACCTGTCCGGTAGTGACCAATGTTTCGCAAGCTACTTTCGAACTGGGGTCATAAGCCAACAGTTTGTCAAGCACAGCGTCGGAAATCTGATCCGCCACTTTATCGGGGTGTCCTTCAGACACCGATTCGGATGTGAATAAATATCCCATTTCTGTTTTATAAATTAAAAGGATTAATAAATGCCGTGTACGGACAGAGTAGGAATCGCAAGATGCGGGAGAATCTGATGAATGTGTTTTAGCATTTTTTTCCGTGGTTGCAAGCTACTCAAATCTTTCCACTTTTAAATTCGATGCAAAGATACGCATATTCCTTGAAATACAGGTGTGGTGAAAACTTATTTAACATATCGGCGCAACGACCTTCCTCTTCTGCCTGGACAATAAGCTGGGACACAACAAAAATACATATAGCTTTTAATTTTCCGAAAAAAAAATCAACCACATATCCGATTACGAAAGTACGGATTTTTCTTCTCTTTACCAATAAGAATCAAATAGTTTTTGCAAGATAACATGAAGGACATTTCATTCTAGCCTAAGAACAATAGCATATAAGGATGACTAAAAGCATATACTTTTTGCAAAAACGAATACATTCTGCCGTTCCATCTTTAAAAAAAACAATAACAACATACATTATTGTCAATACCAGAACTAGTAAAACAAAAATCATATACTACATTTGCGTATCCTAAATATAAAGTTAACGCATATGGTAAAAACAAAAACACTTTTATTTATATTGTTAGGAATAACATATCTATGCAACCAAACAGCATGTAAACAACATTTGTCTACAAAAGAACTGCTCATACAACATGCCACTTCACTCCTTGACAGTACATTACAGTATTATCATATAAAGGAGACTTATCTTTTCTCGGAAAATTATCCTCCCGAACAGAATGCAACCGCCACGTATCTGGCAGAGCCCGATACGGCACACGTACATAAAGCCGCTTATCTATGGCCTACATCCGGCATGTTTTCCGCCATAAATGCCCTGCTCAAAGTTACAGGAGACGAACGGTATGCCACCCTGCTGGACAGCCTGATTCTACCGGGTCTTCAATGCTACCACGATACTGTCCGCAAGCCGGATGCTTACCAGTCGTATCTGACATCGTCCGGACTTTCCGACCGCTATTATGATGATAACATCTGGTTGGGCATCGACTTCGTGGAAAGTTATGAACTGACTAAAAAGCCTGCTTTCTTAGAGTCCGCTGAAGCTATCTGGCATTTCCTTGAAAGTGGACGGGATACCTTGCTGGGAGACGGCATCTATTGGTGCGAACAAAAGAAATTCTCGAAAAATACTTGCTCCAATGCACCTGCCGCCGTATTGGCTTTGAAACTCTATCGTGCTACGAAGAACGAGCTATATCTGAAAGCCGGCAAGGAGCTGTATCACTGGACCAAGAACACCTTGCAGGATATGGCGGATGACTTGTATTTCGATAATATCCGATTGGCAGATGCCCATATCGGGAAAACCAAGTATGCTTATAATAGCGGACAAATGTTGCAGGCAGGTGCCTTGCTTTACCAGCTGACCGGCGAACCGCAATATCTGGAAGCCATCAAGAAGCTGGCTCAAGCCTGCGGCACTTATTTTTTCCAACATTCTACCCAAGAACCTTCACACAAGGTATTGAAAGACGGGAATATATGGTTTACCGCTATCCTGTTGCGTGGCTTCGAAGAGATGTACCGCATTGATCACAATCCGCGTTATCTGCATGATTTCATCACGACACTGGACCAACTATGGGCATGCAACAAGAATAAAGAAGGATTGTTTGATGATAACCGTTTTGCCGGTTCCGACGGAAATGGAGACACGCATAAATGGTTACTGACCCAGGCTGCCCTTATCGAGATGTATGCCCGGTTATCCGCTTTTGACATAGAAAAACAATAACCAAACTATCACTATCATGAAAAAACAACTCGTCAACAACAAATTGCGGGCAGGACTTTGTATCTGTCTTGCCTTAACTTCCTATCCGCTCTTCGCATCGGAGCATGCTCCGGTACCGGCAGAAAGCAGCTGGATAGCTATGCGCGACAATATCGGACAATTCGTATCGAAACGTCCGCCCAAAGAAGAGCGCCTTTTCCATTCGGAAATCATCGAGAAAAAAATAAAGGAGGTCAAGCAGATGCTGACCAATCCTTACTTAGCATGGATGTTCGAAAACTGCTTTCCCAATACCCTGGATACAACTGTTCATTACCGGACACAAGACGGGGAAGACGACACGTTCGTCTATACCGGCGACATTCATGCCATGTGGCTCCGCGACTCCGGAGCACAGGTCTGGCCTTATGTACTGTTTGCCAACGAAGATGCAGATTTGAAAAAGATGATTCGTGGTGTCATTCTCAGGCAATGGAAATGTATCAACATCGACCCGTATGCCAATGGGTTCAACGACGGACCTACCGGAGGTCCGTGGATGAATGATCTGACGGACATGAAACCCGAACTGCACGAACGCAAATACGAAATAGACTCTTTATGCTATCCCTTACGGCTTGCCTATCATTATTGGGAAGTGACGGGAGATGCATCTATCTTCGGGGAAGAATGGCTGGAGGCTATCGGCAACATTGTAAAGACCTTCCGTGAACAACAACGAAAGGACGGTCCCGGTCCTTATACATTTCAACGAAAAACGGAACGGCAACTGGATACCATGTCAAATAACGGATATGGTCATCCAGTAAAACCTGTAGGACTGATTGTCTCTTCTTTCCGCCCCTCTGATGATGCCTCAACCTACCAGTTCCTGATACCTGCCAACTTTTTTGCTGTAACTTCTCTGCGGAAAGCAGCTCGGATTTTGTCGGAAGTCAACCAAAAGCAGGAACTTGCCGACGAATGTACGGCACTTGCCGATGAAGTGGCGCAGGCTTTAGACCAATATGCCACCTTCAATCATCCCCAATATGGAACCATTTATGCTTTTGAAGTAGACGGATTCGGCAATCAGCTTTTCATGGACGATGCCAATGTGCCCAGCCTGCTGGCAATGCCCTATTTGGGCGATATAGATGTAAATGATCCCATTTACCAGAATACACGTCGCTTTGTATGGAGCGAAGATAATCCTTATTTTTTCAAGGGTACGGCCGGAGAAGGTATAGGAGGACCTCATATCGGTTATGACATGATATGGCCAATGAGTATCATGATGAAAGCTTTCACCAGTCAGGATGATGCGGAAATAGCTGCTTGCATCCGAATGCTTATGAAAACCGATGCCGGCACAGGCTTCATACACGAATCTTTTCACAAGAATGACCCTAATAAATTCACCCGCCCTTGGTTTGCCTGGCAAAACACGTTGTTCGGTGAATTGATATTAAAACTCATCCAAGACGGTAAACTTGATTTGTTGAACCAAATAAAATGAAAGAATGAAAATAAGACGAATTCTATTACAATTGATGATAACTTGCCTGCCTTTGGCAAGCTATGCCCAACAGGAATTTAGAAACTGGCCGAAAGGCACATCACCGGAAGAGATAGGTCAGTTGGTCAGTAAGCGTTTCGTAGAAGTACCTCATCCCAATTTTGACGGTAATCCCACTCCTCCCAATGAGATTACATATCCGGAGACTTGTGCCTGGTTTGGTGCTTTACGCTATGCAGATGTCACACGCAATCGGGAATTACTCAAACAACTGGAAGAACGCTTCTTGCCTATATTCGGTCCGGAACGCCGTTTACAACCTTTACCAGACCATGTAGACCATACCGTATTCGGCATTATCCCGTTGCAACTTTATATGCAAACCCGTAATGAAGTTTATTATCATCTAGGCATGTGGTATGCCGACGCCCAATGGCAAATGCCCCGCCAAAACAAACATCAGGCGGCATATCAGGCTTTGTTAGACAAAAATCTTTCGTGGCAGACACGCTATTGGATAGACGACATGTTTATGATTACAGCCATCCAATCACAGGCTTACTATGTAACTAAAAACCGTACCTATATTGATCGTACGGCACACGAAATGGTAGCCTATCTTGACAAGATACAACGTCCTAACGGATTGTTTTATCATGCAGAAGATGCACCTTTCTATTGGGGAAGAGGCAACGGGTGGATGGCTGCCGGTATGACAGAACTACTCGGACTTTTACCGGAAGACAATCCGGACCGTCCACGCATCCTTTCTTCTTACCGCAAGATGATGAAGACTTTACTTGATTATCAGAAAGAAGATGGTTTATGGGGACAATTGGTAGACGACCCGACCACTTGGACTGAAACATCCGGCTCCGCCATGTTCACGTATGCCATGATAAAAGGAGTCAAACGAGGTTGGTTAAAAGCAGAAACATATGCACCGGCAGTCCGCAAAGCGTGGATTGCCCTGACTGGTCATATTGATGAGCAAGGAGATATAGACGGGGTATGCGAAGGAACCAACAAGACTAATGACCGGCAATTCTATCTCAACCGTCGAACCCTGCCTGGAAACATGCACGGGCAAGCTCCAATATTATGGTGTGTCACGGCATTTTTAGAATAAGAACAAACCTATCAATCAATTTATATCATGAAAAAGACATTTCTATTATTGTCCATTCTATGCAGCATGTGCATATATTGCCTGCAAGTACAAGGAAAAGAAATCAGTATTTCTTCGCCCAATAACAGGCTGAAGGTAAATATCAACTTGAAAGACAAAATTTATTATTCAGTCTATACGGGTGATACATTGTTGCTGAAAGACTGTACGTTAGGATTGACCTTAAAAGAAGAGAACTTAGGCATAAATCCACGTCTGCGTCGCACTAAACGAGGCACAATTGATGAAACCATACAGCGTGAAATTCCCCTGAAGAATGCCAAAGTAAGAAATCATTGCAATACCCTCCGTTTAAGTTTTGCAGGAGGATATGCGGTTGATTTCCGTGTATTCGATACGGGAATAGCTTATCGTTTTGTCCTAGAGAAAGAAGGAGAAGTAGAAGTTATGGATGAAGACTTTACAATTGGTTTTCCCGATAACTATATAGCACACCTTTCTCAGCCCAATAGTTTCAAGACATCTTATGAATATCCCTATACCCATGTAGAAACTACAGCTTACCAATCAACCGACCGCATGAGTTATTTGCCGGTCCTGTTGGAAACGGACCATTCTTATAAGATTTTGATTTCAGAAGCTGATTTGGACGATTATCCTTGTCTGTTTCTGAAAAGTACAGGCAAGAATGGAATGCATGCGCTTTTCCCGAAATATCCGTTAAAGTTCGGTGAAGACGGAGACCGTAGCCTGAAGATATTGAAAGAAGCTGATTATATTGCCAAGACATCCGGAACACGGACATTTCCCTGGCGTTTCTTCGTCATTACAAACGATGACCGTCAAATCATAGCCAACGAAATGACATACAACCTGTCTTCTCCCTGTGAACTGGAAGATTACAGTTGGATTAAACCGGGACAAGTTAGCTGGGAATGGTGGCACGATGCCCGTTTGTTTGGTGTAGACTTCCGGTCAGGCTATAACATGGACTCCTATAAATATTATATTGACTTCGCTTCTACTTTTCATGTTCCTTATATCATCATGGACGAAGGATGGGCAAAAAGCACACGCGACCCCTTTACTCCCAATCCCGATATCAACCTGCCGGAACTGATACAATACGGCAAAGAGAAGAATGTCAAAATCATTTTATGGCTTACTTGGTTGACTGTAGAAAATCATTTCGACCTTTTCAAGACTTTTGCCGACTGGGGAGTTGCCGGAGTTAAAATAGACTTCATGGACCGCAGTGACCAATGGATGGTGAATTTCTATGAACGGGTAGCTCGGGAAGCAGCCAAACACAAACTATTGGTAGACTTTCACGGCTCCTTCAAACCGGCAGGCTTGGAACGCAGATACCCGAATGTTATATCTTATGAAGGTGTCTTGGGCATGGAACAAGGAGGCAACTGTAAACCGGAAAACAGTATTTGGCTGCCATTCATGCGTAATGCTGTAGGACCCATGGATTTTACGCCCGGTTCCATGTTCTCAGCCCAACCGGAAGATAACCGTTCTACCCGTGCCAATGCCATGGGTTCAGGAACCCGTGCATATCAAATGGCGCTGTTCGTTGTTTTTGAGAGTGGCTTGCAGATGCTGGCAGACAATCCGGTCTACTATTACCGGGAACGTCCTTGTACAGAGTTTATCACTCAGGTGCCTGTAACATGGGATGAAACAAAGGTATTGGATGCCAAAGCTGGAGAATATGTGCTAATAGCCCGCCGTAGTGGAGAGAAATGGTATATCGGAGCCATTACCAACAATGAAGGACGTACCCTGAAACTCGATTTGAGCTTTTTACCGAAAGATAAGCGAATGCACCTCACCTATTTTGAGGACGGCATTAATGCCGACCGTCAGGCTATGGATTACAAAAAGCAGGAAACCGATGTGGATTGTACTTCCCAACTGACCCTGAAGCTGGTGCGTAACGGAGGCTGGGCAGGTGTAATCGAATAACATATCAAAGACATGATTATGAAAACAAGAAGTATCGTGTTCGTCATAATGTGTTGTCTCATACAACTTGTCCGTGCCGAAAACGGATATGAGTTATGGCTACGCTATCAACCAATAGAAGATGCATCCTTACTTGATTCATATCGTCAAAAGCATATTGCTCTTTTCGTCCCTGTTTCATCTGATACATTGAAGGCTGCGAAAAAAGAATTGCAGTTAGGATTGAGAGGTTTACTAAATTATTCTTCTCAAGAAATCGCTTCATGGAACGAATTAAAAGAAGGTACACTGATTGCAGGTACTCCCCGGTCTCTGCCCGGCCTCAAGGATACGGACGTTTATAGAAAGCTGGACAGACTGACTGAGGAAGGATACCTTATAGCAAGCAGTCATATCGAAAAGAAGGCGGTAACGATTATCGCTGCCCGAACGGATATAGGCGTATTATATGGAGTGTTCCGCTATCTGCAACTTATGCAGACCCACCAGTCATTGGCACATCTGGATATAGCGGACAGTCCCAAGCTGAAATACCGCATGCTGAACCATTGGGACAACCTGAACGGTACAGTCGAACGGGGATATGCCGGATACAGCCTTTGGAACTGGGAAAGGCTTCCACGCTACAAAGACCCACGCTACACAGATTATGCCCGTGCCAATGCTTCTATCGGCATCAACGGTATTGTCTTGAACAATGTGAATGCCGAAGCCAAAAGCCTGCGTACCGACTGGCTGGTAAAAGCATCCGGGCTGGCTGATGTATTCCGTCCGTATGGCATCAAAATATACCTGACGGCAAAATTCAGCGCACCTAAGGAAATAGGTGGGCTGGATACTGCCAACCCGAAAGATGAACGGGTCAGACAATGGTGGAAAGACAAAGTAAAGGAAATCTATGGGCTGATTCCCGATTTTGGTGGTTTTTTAGTCAAGGCAAATTCAGAAGGACAACCTGGTCCGCAGGATTATGGATGCTCCCACGCAGAAGGTGCCAACCTGTTAGGAGAAGCATTGGAACCTTATGGCGGTATCGTATTCTGGAGAGCGTTCGTATATCAAAACGAACGGCATGTAGATCGGGTTGTCACCGGTTACAATGAATTTAAGCCGTTGGACGGACAGTTCGGAAAGAATGTTTTCGTACAACCTAAAAACGGTCCGATTGACTTCCAGCCACGCGAACCGTTTCATCCATTGTTCGGAAGCATGCCTGACACTCCATTAGCCATGGAATTCCAAATTACGCAAGAGAATTTGGGACATGCCGGTCATTTGGTATACCTGGGAACATTATTCGAAGAAACGCTCCAATCGGACACGTATGCCAACGGGAAAGGCACTACCGTATCGAAAGTATTGCAAAACTACCAGCATACGCACGGCATGTCGGCACTGGCAGGCGTACCAAATGTGGGGACCGACTTGAACTGGACAGGACATTTGTTCGGTCAAGCCAACTGGTACGCATTCGGACGTCTGTCATGGAATCCGGACATGCATGCCACTGACATTGCTGCTGAATGGGTAAAAATGACTTTTTCAACCAAACAGGAGGTACTTGAACCGATATTACGAATCATGTCTATGTCTCGTGAAGCGTATGTGAATTATACCATGCCATTAGGACTGAACCATATCATGAATTATGATACTCACAACGGTCCTGAACCTTGGCATAATGATCCGGTATGGACGGCATTCGACTATCATAAGGTAACGACAGACAGCATCGGAGTAGACCGTACTATGCAGGGTAGTGGAGCAACCCGCCAATACCATTCTCCTGTATTTGATAAATTTGATGACCTGAATACTTGTCCCGAGTCCTATCTGCTTTGGTTCCACCGGCTACCGTGGGATTATAAATTGAAATCAGGAAAAACGCTGTGGAACGGGCTGGTGGACCATTATTACAAAGGGGTGGAAGAAGTTCGACAGATGCAACGACTATGGGATACGCTGAAAGGAAAAATCGACAATGAACGTTTCAGGCATGTAGCTACTTTGCTAAAATATCAGGAGCAGGAGGCCATCTGGTGGCGTGACGGATGTCTGTTGTTCTTCCAGCAATATTCGGGCCGTCCGATTCCTTCGCAATACGAACAACCTGCACACTCATTGAAATATTATCAGTCCATACCTTTCCCATACGACTGGAATGGAGTGTATGAACACTGAAACAAACCTTTAATACAATGAATTATGCTGAAATATTTACTAATACTATTGAGTCTTATTCCTGTTGCTTCCATATCGGCACAGCAACCGGATGTTTATCAGACTATCCCTCAAGGTACTTACGAAGAACGTCGGACGCAATTCCTGCAATACTATTCGGAGAACGGAGGTAGTGGTCACCCCTTATATGAAGTATTCCGTCAGGCTGCCAGAGCAGCTGCCGGTTATCCTGCCGAACCAGACAGAATGCGTAAAGTTATTGACGTCATACGCTCCAATCATGATTGTAACGATTTTACACTCAATGGTCTGTTGCGTATGGTCTATTTAGACGAACAGCAGGATTATATTCCAGAATGTATGAAAGAAGATATCAAGGCTTGCATTCTTGATTTCAAATATTGGTGGGACGATGGTAGACGGGATACAACCTACCGTTGCTATCATACAGAAAACCATCAGGCATTATATCATACCGCAGAACTGTTGGCTGGACAACTATACAAACGGGAAAAGTTCACCAACGGAATGACCGGGCGAGAACACATGGCCCATGCCCAAAAACCATTGATGCAATGGCTAGATTATCGTTTCCGTTTCGGGTTCAGCGAATGGATGTCTACTTATTACGATGTGGAAGTATTACTGCTTGCCAATCTGTTTGATTTTGCAGAAGACCGGACAATCCGTACCAAAGCCGGTATGGTACTTGACCTGTTATTGTTCGATATCGCCTTGAACAATTACCAAGGTTTCTTAGGCTCATCTGCCGGACGCAACTATGCCAACTCTATCATCAGCGGTACCCACAATACCAGTCCGCTTTGTAAATTGGTTTTTGGAACCGGAACCTACAGCCGGAACGAAATCATGGGTCCAGTAGCTCTTTCTACCAGCTCTTACCGCTGCCCGCCAATTATCTGTGAAATTGCCACCGATTATCATACGCCGTTGCTCAACCGCCAACGGGTAAGCATCAACGTAGAAGATGCAGGACAATACGGAATCCCATACGATAAAGAACCGGAATGTCATCTCTTTTGGGGAATGCAGGAATTCATTCATCCGCTCGCCATCCGAATGTCAAAACAGATTTCAGAGAAATACGATGTATGGCCTTACCGCAATTACAATGACTACATCCAAAAGTACGATGCAGAGGTAGTCCAATACGGAAAGACGGTCAGCAACCGTCTGGACCGCTTTGCACTTTCAGAAGCCAACATCGAAACCTATCGTACTCCCGACTATATGTTAAGCTGTGCCTTAGACTACCGTAAAGGAGCGCCCGGCTATCAGCAGCATATCTGGCAGGCAACCCTCAGCAATACGGCATTGGTCTATACCAATTGCCCCGGAGGTAACAATCTGCGGTTCTCGCCCAATTACTGGTCGGGCAATGAGAGCTTGCCACGCGCTGCACAGTCGGGCAATGTGGTGATATGTATCTATAATCTTCCGGATAACCGGAAGCCGGACTTCACACACGGTTATTTCCCTGTACAGGAATTCGATGAAGTACATATTTCCGGTTCATGGATTTTCGGGCGCAAGGGAAATGGTTACGTAGCCTTGTATTCACAGAATACGCCGGAACTCACGACCGATTTCCGAGGAGTACTGTGTGATTTCCGCGCGCAAGGACGGCAGAATATCTGGATTTGTGAAACCGGTTCCCAATCTCAATGGGACAGTTTTTCCCGTTTTATCGAAGCTGTTTCTACAGCCTCCATTGATGCAGACGGGCTGAATGTAACCTATTGTTCTCCTTCCGAAGGCGCGGTTTCTTTTGGCTGGGATACCCCTTTCCGGACGAAGGATAAAAACATGCCCTTGCGCTGGAAGTACAGATACGACAATCCTTATTGCAAAACGCTATTCGATTCTTCTATCATACAAATTGAAAGAGAAGGCAAGAAACTGATGCTTGACCTTGAAAAAGGAAAAAGAACAGTTATTCCCTGACAGCAGACTGGAATAGATTTTGAATGTATATCATTATGGATACATAGCATGCTGTGTATCCATATGTTTTTTTGACCGTTTCAGAATCTGTTTTCAACCAACTTCCTTTTATGTTCTTGATAACAAAACCATAAAAGAGAGCTGTCTTCAAACAGGATACAATTCCAATGCACAACCAAAGGTTTGACTCCTCTTCATTCTTTTGTGATGTAGATACGTTGACGATATTACAACTTACACAGGTGACATATTGTCTTTTCCGTCAAAAGATTCATCTTTCTGTCTGTGCTGATTCCGATACTCTTTGGGAGTTTCATGAAATTTCTTATCAAATTCTTTATAGAAATGTGACCGGTTTCCGAAACCGCACCGATACATGATTTCCTGTACAGTCAGATTTGTCGTACACAAAAGTTGGGCAGCAAACAAAATCCGATAATCCTTGATAAAGTCTTTAGGCGAAAGCTGTTCCAGTTCCTTAAATTTCCGGTACAGATTACGGACACTGATTTGCATGTGTGCCGCCAAGTCTTCCGGACTCAAATCGGTATTGTCCATATTGTTGGCAATAAATTCCGTAATGGATTGTAAGAAATCCTTGTCTTCTTTTTGCATCAGTTGCCCGTTAGTAAATTCGTAAGCGCAAGCCGATGAATGATAATATTCTCTGATTATATTCTTGTTTTCAATCATACGGGCAATGACAGCTTTCAGATAACCGATATTGAACGGTTTTTCAATATACGCATCAGCACCCGATTGCAGCCCTTCAATTTTTTCTTCGCTCGTATTTCGTGCGGATAACATTATCAAAGGAATGTGCATAGTATGCCTGTTCTTTTTGATTTGTCTGGTCAATTCTATACCGTCCGTACCAGGCATCATTATGTCTGTGACAATCAATGCCGGTTCTTCTTTCGTCAGCAATTCCAACCCTTTTTCTCCATTTTCTGCCGTTATCACCTGATAATTATCAGACAGTGAGTCTTGTATCAGCATCAGGATTTCTACGTTATCATCTATGACAAGTATTTTTTCTCGCTGCTTGTCAGAAGTGACTGAAGGCTGTGGCAATTGTTCTGTAATGGAAATCCGATTCGTAAGGACAGGGGTATTTCCGGTTTCGGTCTGGCATTCATCGGTTCTAATCGTTCCTTCCATTTCGGATAAAGGTAATTCAGGCAAGGTTACGATAAATTCCGCATATTGGTTCACTTCACTCTGGATTGCTATTCTGCCTTCCAGCAACTCTACCATGCTGTGACAGATAGCCATTCCCAACCCATTGCGGGAAGACAGTCCCTTTACGGCATTCTCTTCCATATTGTCTAATATGCAATATCGGTTGAAGACAAGAGGCATGTTTTCTTTTTTAATGCCTTCCCCCGTATTGAAAACGGACAATTGCAATTGTTTTTCCACAATATCCAATGTAATGCGTATTGTTCCTCCTGTCCGAGTATACTTGAATGCATTGGAAATTAAATTATTAGCTATCTTCGTGAAACAGCTGTAGTCTGTATTCCATTGCACATCAGCGGCTATCCGGTTTTCCAGATGAATGGAGTTCTGTTCTGCCAAATCCGAAAACGAAGCCACAATGTCATTGCATAAATTGCTGATAGCAATACATTCCACTTTTCTGCTTTTATGTCCGGTTTCCATACGCCGGAAATCAATCACTTCCTGAATCAGTGAATTGAGCCGTTCCGCATTCTGCTTGATAAGCGTAACATATTTCCGTATATACGTATCCGTATTCGCATAAGCTAAAATACGCTCGCAAGGACCGTACATCAACGTAAGTGGGGTACAGAACTCGTGAGTTATATTGGTAAAGAAGCGGAGTTTCTCTTCATACACTTCTTCTTTATGTGCCTGTTCCAACTTACGGACCATGCGTATGTGTTTTCTTTTCTGTTTTCTGACCCCTGTCCTGATGAGCAACAATATGCCGACCATTACCAGGAAGGAATAGAATCCGATTGCCGCATTTGATAAATACCAAGGTGGACAGATATAAATATGCATGGTATAAACCGGACTTTCCTTACCGCTGATTTTATTCTTGTATTTGACCTGCAACGTATAGTTTCCGGGAGACAGTTGGGTGAAAGAAACCGTGTTAGACAATCCATTATCTATCCATTTGTCCTTTTCATTCTCTATTTTATACAGATATGAATAATTGTTGGAGTTGATGTAATCCATAGCAAAAAACGAAATGCTGAAATAGTTTTGAGTATAGTCCAGCTCCAAACGGGAATTACCTTCCTTATCCTGCCGGATATAATCGTACCGATTCTGTTCTTGCCCTAAAATGCTCAAACGGGTAAAGCTGACCGGAGGAGTATATTCTTCAGAAGCAGAATAAGCCGGATTCTCACGCACGATGACCAATCCGTTGATGCCTCCAAAAAACAAGGCATCCTCTTTCTTGAAGGAAGCTCCGTCACTGTATTCTATCACTTTCAATCCGTTATGCTGGTTATAATTCTGGATGCTTTGCCGTTGGGTATGAAAACGCACCAGCCCTCCATTGGTAGACATCCACACATTGCCGCTATTATCTTGCAGCAATGTATGTATTGTACTATTCTGAAAACCATCTTTCTTATTAAAACATTGTTCCTCCCGAGAAGTTTGCCTGATGAATCCATAGCTGGTACCTAACCATAAGATACTATCTTCTTTGATAATAGAAAATATATCGTTGGCAGTCTTGTCCGCATAATGATTCTTCAACGAATGAGCACTCAATCTGCCGTTTTCCATCTTGAATACGCCATATCCACGATTGCCGAACCATAATACCCCTTCTTTATCGCAAGTAAGCGTGAAGAAATAATTGGATGAGAAGTTACCATTGTCAATCGTATAACGGGTAATGTCTGTCAAACGCGGTTGTGACGGTGTCCCATGAATACGGGCACGTATAATCCCTGTACCTACCGTAGCTATCCACAATACAGAATCTCCTTCTTCGTAAATGGCATGTACATATTGAATAGGTTCCTCTGTCGGAACTTTCTCTATACGTTTCGTTACATACGAATAATAATTGATGCCGGCATCACTACCTATCCAGAACAGAGGACGTTTACTTTCAGCAAAAGCATAGACGGAATTGTCATTTAACAAGCTGTTATGAGTAGTTATCAGTTCCGTATGATAATCCTGCGTATGTTGAAAAGGAATAAAATCGCGTATCCGAAGGATGCCTTCTCCTTTTGTTCCCAGCCAAAGAGTGTGCTCTTCATCCAAGTAAACGGAACGTACCGGTTTAGCTGTTCGTAAATTCAATTCATTATAAGTAATAGACTGAAGAGAATAACGCTCATTGGTGCACAGGTAAATGCCTTGCCCATCGGTAGCAATCCATACGATATCCTGATTGCGGTCGTTTAATAAGCGGAATATTCCCGATTGGATTCCCAGGTCTTCCGTCCGATAAGCTCCATTTTGTCCTTGTAATGTTACTTTCAAAACTCCGTTTGTCTGAAAGGAAATAAAAAAAGTACCTTTATGCTCAATAATGTCCGATATAATTCCACGTTCACTGATTTCTTTTTTTAGGGTAATTATATACTCTTTGCGTTCCGTATCTGTATGGTATTTGTATAAAGTATTCTGCTGATCTATAAAATAGATTGTTGTATCTTTCAGAAAAACATACTTTAATGGGGTGTTTTCTACCAGCCGGCTTTCATCGATTGTATAATGCTGTTTATTGTCGTCTTTTAACCGGTGTTTCACGATTCCTTTGGATGTAAACACCCATAAATGACGTTCATCGATATATACATTGAGAATGTCGTTTTGGTCAATTTGCGGAATGGACAGTTGCCTAAACTCCTCCGTATCATGCAGAATATAGTACAATATATTTCTTTCAGACAGAATGAAAATGTCATTCTTCGGACTTTTTTTCAACAAATATCCTCCTTGAAACTGGGTATAACTGGTTATGCTGCGTGTGTATTTATTAATCTTGTCAAGCCCGTAATTGGTCTGTATCCATAAAGTACCCCTGTCTGTTTCAAGAATATTCTCGATGATATTACCGGACAGATTTTTACCTTCCGATAAGGTAAAAGGACGTATATTCAATCCGTCATACAGGTTCAGTCCGTCACAGGTACCCAACCAAAGAAGTCCGTCGTAATCCTGATACAAGGAAAGTACAGCATTATTCGACAAACCATCCGTATTAGAAAGTTGTTTCAGATTATTTCCATATACATTTGTTATATGAATTATTGGACACCACATCCATAAAATAATCCCCAGCATTCTAAATATTTGCTCCATAATAAAGATGATATTTGCATTACATCGACAAAGATAGCGAAATTCTCATTTATAACCTTTCTTCCTATTTCACGCTTTGTATTCATGTTCGCCAATTTTGTATAAAACCGTCTGAAAGCCGTATTACATATATTTTTGGCATGTCTCACCACATGGTTTTGTTCATTTTAGTATAATTTCGCAATCAGAAAAACAAAGTCAAACCTTAAACACATTCCATGATGATTCAAAATTCGTCTTGACATACCGTTGGGGGGTTCCAATATTCATAGTTGGAAAAGACAAAAAAAGCGAAATAACAATTCAGATAATAAACACGTTTTTAAATTTAGTATTATGGACGTACGAAAGACACATTTCTTTTTGATGCTGCTTATGGCATTTTTATCATTCAGCAATGCCCATGTGGTAATGGCAGCAGACCAGGCCATACAAACCAAAGGCAAGGTGACAGATTCGACAGGAGAGCCGATTATCGGAGCCAATGTCATTGTAAAAGGTACAACCGTGGGAGTCATTTCAGACTTAGACGGAGGTTTTAACATCAACGCCAAACGAGGCGATGTCCTTCAGATTTCATTTCTTGGCTATCAGTCTAAAGAAGTAAAAGTAACCGGTTCTTTTCTCAATGTTACTTTGGAGGAGGATACAAAAACACTAGATGAAGTAGTAGTGGTAGGATATGGTTCACAAAAGAAATCAGACATTACCGGTGCTATGGTGAACGTCAAAAGCGAGGCATTGCATCAAGCTCCTGTTGCCAACATCGGTGCGGCATTGCAAGGTTTGGCAGCCGGTGTAGATGTTCAAATGGCAGGGGGAAATACCCACCCGGGAGCTACACCGCAAATCCGTATCCGTGGTGAACGTTCTATCAACGCAAGTAATGAAGCATTGATTGTAGTGGACGGAATTCCATTTTCCGGTAATCTGAATGAAATCAACAACGATGATGTAGAGAGTATCAGTATCCTGAAAGATGCATCCGCAACCGCTATCTATGGTTCACGCGGTGCCAACGGAGTAATTCTGATAACGACCAAGCGGGGTACCAAAGGCAAGACGAACGTAAGTTATAGCGGATATTACGGTGTCATTACTGCAATCAAGCAGTTCGACATAATGAACAGCGAAGAATACATCACGCTGAAAAAATGGGCGACCTACAATGCCAATCCTGATAATTATACAGGCATTGATGATCCGAACCTGATGCGCGTGGGCGATGTATTCCGTGACCAGGAAGAAATGGAAGGTTACTTTGCCGGAACCGATACAGACTGGCAAGACTTAATTTTCCGTAACGGAATGACAACCAATCATCAGGTGTCATTGAACGGAGGTAATGAACGCACGACCTATAACGCCTCTATCGGTTACTATCGGGGTGAAAACAATTACGAGGCACACAGTTTTGAACGTCTGACTGCCAAATTATCGCTGGACAGCCAGATTAACAGTTGGTTGAAAGTCGGATTCTCTACATTGAACACCTATGTCATGAGTAAAGGTGATGACCTGAATCCCATGGAAATGGCATTACGTGCCTCTCCTTTCACAACCCCTTATGATAGCGAAGGACATTTGCGTACTTACCTGCCGGGCAGCGGACAGAACGTATGGAATCCTTTGCAAGATTTGCAGGAAAATGCAGCTGTAGACGACGATAAAAGTCTTTCCACTTTCACGACCGGTTATGCTGAAATTCAGTTCCCGTTCGGTATCAAGTACCGTTTCAATGGAGGTGTTACCTTGAAATATAATTCGTGGGGTAAATTCTATGGAACCAATACGACCAAGCAAATGGGAGGACTGGACTATTCATCAGGAGGTTACGGACATACCGTCGACTATACGCTGGAAAACATCGTAACATGGGATTATACCTTCAATGAGGTACACAACATTAACCTGACAGGATTGTTCAGTGCCCAACAGCGTGAATATACATCGAATGGCGTAGACGGAAGAGATTACTACGACGACAACATCCTGTATTACAATCCGGGATTGGCACAGAGTGATGTTACAGGCAGCGGAAGTTATGAGAAATGGGCATTACTTTCATGGATGGGACGTCTGAATTATAACTATGCAGACAAATACCTGCTTACAGCTACCGTACGTTATGATGGTTCGTCCCGTCTGGCAGAAGGCAACAAATGGCATGCTTTCCCTTCGGTCGCATTGGGCTGGAACATCATGCACGAAAACTTTATGCAGGATATCAATCCCAATGTATTGTCCGGATTAAAATTCCGTCTCAGTTGGGGTAATGTAGGAAGTACGGCAATCAGCGCATACCAGACTATGGCACGACTGGATACCGGAAGCAAATACCTGTTAGGCAATACCGGTGTTATGGGTGTACGTCCAAGTTCAGTTCCCGATACCAGCCTGGGGTGGGAGAATACCGAAACCTGGAACGTAGGTATTGATTTCGGATTCTGGAATAACCGCATCAACGGCTCTATCGAGTGGTACCAACAAAATACCAGCGATTTGCTTCTGCCGGTCAGCCTGCCTTCTACTTCCGGCTATTCTTCTTCTTACCTGACCAATTTGGGTAAAACCCGAAACCGAGGCATTGAATTTAATGTGACAACTGTCAATATTATGGGTGATGGACAAGACCGGTTCTCATGGGAGACAGACCTGAATATTTTCGGAAACCGTAATACCATTATGAGTATCGGCGAAGGAATTGAGGCGGATATTAACAACAACTGGTTTGTCGGACAAGACCGTTGGGTGATTTATTCACTGGAAGCAGACGGATTGTGGCAAGATACTCCGGAAGACCGTGCTTTGGCAGAAACATTCGGCTATGCTACATCCGGACCTAATTCGGTAATCGGTACCGTCAAAATTAAAAATCACCATGTAGACTACGAAGCAGACGGTGTAACCCCGAAAGCAACTCAGGTTATTAATGATGACGATAAAGTATTTATCGGCAAACGCGCTCCAAAGTTTGAAGGAGGTATCAACAACCGTTTCGCCTGGAAAGGTTTCGACCTTTCATTCTTGTGGACATTCCGTTGCGGAGGTACCATTACTTCAGACATGCATAATGGTTGGATGAATACGTTGCAAGGAGGATACAATAACCTGAATGTAGATTATTGGACTCCTGAAAATACAGATGCACGCTGGCCCAAACCTACGACAGGCACAGTCAGCAACAAAGGATTACTGGCACGCTATGACGGTTCTTACCTGAAATTAAGAAACTTCACGTTAGGTTATACCCTTCCTAAAGCGGTTACAACGAAAGCCAACATCCAGTCGGCACGCATCTATGTTACCGGAAACAATCTGTACACATGGTTCAGCAAAGAATACCGGGAAGACGGAGGTATCGATCCGGAAACAACCAGCACGATTAACCTGACCACTCCTCCGACCCGTTCCTTCATTGTCGGACTGAATTTATCTTTCTAATTAACGATTAAACTATTGACGTATGAAAAAAGTATTATCTGCAATAACACTCTCGGCATTTGTTGCCTTTGCAACAGGATGTTCCGATTTTCTGGAAGAAGAAAACCATTCCAACGTACTTCAGGATTTCATGGGAACTCCGGAAGGTTACAGCATGGCGCTTAACTCTGTATATGCCAATATCCGTTCGATGTACAGTGCCGAAGAAGGCATTCACGGCTTGATGAATCCGGGTACAGATGAAATCAAAAACAATGTAACGGGAAGTAACCGTACCCGTGACCTGGCCGTTTATGACCGTGCCAATTATAACTCGAACAATGAATATCCCCGCAAGCTATGGAACGATGCTTACATTCAAATCAACACATTGAACTACATGATAGAAAATGCCGGAAACGTAGATGTCAGCACCAATGTCCTTACACCCGAAATAAGGGACCAATACCTGGGGGAAGCGAAGTTCTTGCGGGCATTCAATTACTTCCACTTGGTGGAACAGTTCGGTGACGTAACGGTAACCACAACCTATAATGCCAATCCAAGCACTTCTGCCGACCGGCATGATATGCTCAAGGCGTATGAGGAAGTAATTATCCCCGACCTGATAGATGCCAAAAGATTGTGCAAACCCAGTCCGCAACAGGATAATCTGGAATCGGGACGCGCATCGGCTGCAGCTGCCCGCCATTTGCTGGCACGTGTATATCTGACACTGGCATGGGCATACGACAAGAATCCTTCCAATCCTGCCTATGAAGGAAATACACAGACTAAATATTATGACCCGACGAAAGCACAGGAATATTATCGGCTGGCATACGATGAAGCGACCCAACTGATTGAAGAGGCTCCTTCTTTGGGTCTGAAACTAATGGATAACTATGCGGACCTGTTCGATGAAGCTTTTGATGCACCTTCATTGTCAAATACGGAAGTACTTTTCGTTGCACGTATGGACTGGGACGATGATAATACGTATGGAGGAAGAAGCACGCTGAACCACTATTTCGTCAACGGTTATGATGCCTACTTGGGCGAACGGAACCTGAATGACGGACGTTGCTACTCGTGGTTTAACCCGACACAATATACGTACGACACATTCAATAACCGTGATAAAGATACCCGTTATGATGCAACGTTCCAAAAAGTCTGGTATGCAACCAAAACCCAAGAAGGAGGTCAAATCAGTTATACCATAGACGGAGTGGAAGAAACATTCGATTGGGATTATTCAGTAGTGGGAGATACGGCAATTTATTATCCGGGCTATTACATGTCTGCCGAGGAAATTCGTGCCAAGACCCAGAACCGTTCCGGAAACCATTACATTATCTTTACACCCGATGCATATAACGGGCGTGCCATTTTCCCGACCATAACGAAATTCCTAGACAAGACCCGTACCATGCCTAATGACAATACGGACCGGTCGTACAATATATTCCGTTTAGGAGAGACTTACCTGCTGGCAGCAGAAGCGGCTTTCAAATTAGGTGACAATGTAAATGCCGCCAAATACATCAACGTCATCCGCGAACGTGCCCGCAATAAGGAAACATGTGAGTCAGGTGCATTGGACATCCAGCCCAACGATGTTACATTGGATTATATCCTGGAAGAACGTACGCGCGAATTGCTGGCGGAGCATTGCCGTTGGGCAGACCTTGCACGTACTGGTACTTTAATGGAAAGGGTAAAGAAATACGATGACGGACTGGCTAAGGAAAACATTCTTCCGGAACGCCATTGGTTACGTCCGATTCCTCAGACACAGATTGACCGCGTAACTACCGGTACTCCTTATCCGCAGAACCCGAACTGGTAAAACATGTGATAAAAAGACGTTAACAGGATAACACAGCCTATATTTTCAGATCTTCAATGAAAATATAGGCTTAGTTCCTATGTTTGTAATGTGCTAGCAAAATAGCATAAAGCCAAGAGAATTATTAAATTTGTAAATGAAAGAAATAACTTAATAAAACCTATGACTTTATGCGTAAACAAAGTAACACATTAAATTTTGAAGGACAAAATATTTACGTAGGAATTGATGTGCATTTGAAGAGTTGGACAGTAAGTATCCTGAGCGGGCATCTCCACCACAAGACATTCGTTCAGCCCCCGAGTCCGGAAGCCCTGTCCTCTTATCTTCATTCTCATTTTCCCAACGGAAACTATCTGTCAGCCTATGAAGCCGGTTTCAGTGGCTTCTGGGCACATTATAAACTGGTTGCAATGGGAATACAGAATATAGTGGTTAATCCGGCAGATGTCTCCACCAGCCAGAAGGAACGTCTTCAGAAGACGGATGCGGTGGACAGCAGGAAAATAGCCAGGTCTCTGCGTAGCAATG
>NZ_NFKD01000018.1:0-64983 GCF_002160215.1 Bacteroides sp. An19
AAGACTGTAGTGTCGTATGTCCAAGGAGTTAAGTATCTCGGCTACTCCTTTTATGTAATGAAAGGCAAATGCCGCCTCACAGTACATCCGAAGTCCAAATCCAAGATGAAATCAAGACTTAAAGAACTGACGAATCGTAGCAACGGATGGGGATACGTCAAGAGGAAACAGAAACTGAAGGAGTACATCCGTGGATGGATTGGATACTATCACCTAGCTGATATGAAACGTTTTCTTCTTGATACTGATGAGTGGTTAAGACGGAGAATACGCATGTGTATATGGAAAGCTTGGAAGACCCCCAAGACCAAGGTGGCAAACCTCGTTAAATGTGGTATTGGAAAATACAAGGCATGTGAATGGGGTAACACCCGCAAAGGTTATTGGCGTATTGCTGATAGTCCTATATTGAAGGTGGCGATAAATAAGGACAGCCTGCGAAAGGCAGGTTATCCTACCTTAATGGGCTCGTATCTCGAATGGTACCCAAAATAGGAACCGCCGTATGCCGAACGGCACGTACGGTGGTGTGAGAGGTCGGTGAACATGAAAATAGGAGATAAACACCTATGATTAGTGTTTACCTCCTACTCGATTAATCAAAGTGGATTATTCGCCCACAGTTACATTTACTTTTACAGGGTTGGTCTTAGCATAGCCCCAAACATCGGTTACTGTTACATTGATAGTCGTTTCAGTTGTAGCAGCGATGTTTTGCGGCAATACCTTGATATAACCTTCATTAACAGCACCCTTTTCACCAGCAGTTGCTGGGTGTACGCCTTCCACTTTCACAACACGTTCGTTCGTAGAAGATGCGTCAACCTCGGCAATTTCAGGACGGGTCCAGTCACCTACCTTATCTTGCAGAACCTTGTAGGTAATGTTGTTGTAAGTCTTACCTTGGATGTGTTCGTTGGTCATATTCCACCCGCTTACAGAAGTAGCCGGAATATTAACAACATCGCCGATTGCGCTTACAGTACCTTCGTACAACGGACTCATCACCTTGATAGTGAACGAGTAAGTGCCTTCACCTTCCGGATATTCCCAACCCATATAGTCGTCTGCACTTGCATTAACTATCAGTTCTTGACCGTAACCGGCAGGAATGTTAGTGCCTTTTGCTTTGTCTACATCCTGCAAGTAAATCATCGCAGTCTCGTTGAATGTTGCATCGATAGTAGCCAATTCAGCAGAAGTTTTGCCTGTTTCGCCAATCTTAGTTTCCTTATCCAATGCAAGTTTAGCATCCTTCAGATAGTTCGCAAATGCATTAGACAGCTTATAGGCGGCTTTAGCTTTGCCAGCTTTAACGGCAGCGTTATAATCAGAAACATTCATGTAAGCGTTAGCTACACCGTCAATGAATACAGCAGGTTCTTGTTCGAAGCTGTTAGCAAAGTCAGGAATTGCGAACTGGAACGGAATTACGATTGAATTGAGTTCTGAGCTACCTGCTTTAAATGTAACTTTAGCAAAGTATTCTTTATCTACTACAAATACGCTTGAAGCTTCGCTATTGTCTACAGAGAACTTCATGTTGGTTGCGTCTTTAATAGCAGCTTGTGCATCGCCCTTCGCATTAACAAATATCAGTTCAATACCGTCTGCGCCAGTAACAGACTTCGTGCAAGCTTCATCGGTGTAATAAGCCACACTTGCCGCCGTTACTTTCTTCTTCCATACATCAGCTTGTGTATCGCCGAGAGCATTCAGTAAGGTAGCCATATCAGCGGTGAACGCATTCTTGTTCTTCAATGCATCAGCATCGTCAGTTACAATATTCAGTGTTCTCTTTGCATATTCAGGAGCAACCGCAATCTTATCTGATACGTAGATATTAACCACTTCTTCTGCTACCTCACCGTTGTTGTTCATTGTATGAACAGTCACAGCAAAGGAAGCTTTTGTCAAGAGATCCGGATCGCCAGTAATTGTAAATGTATGTTTTTCGTTATCAATCTCGATGCCGAACAAAGCTTCGTCTTCTTTGGAAACAGTCAGCCACATATCATACAAGTCTGCCGGATTTTCAACAGCTACACTGATAGCTTTGTGGGTATCCACCATACCATCATTACGCTTGTCTTTTGTATCAGATGTATCTGTATCATCTTTTACGTTTTTACCGGCAACTTTAATCGAGCCAATGTTTGCGTCCTTCGGATTCAAAGAGTTGAAACCAATGTTGTATTCCGCACGGGTAGCATGGTCTGCGCTCAATGCATAAAGGATGTTGGCAGAATTGCTGGTAAACAGTTTTGTAAAGTTCGTCTCTGCATCATCATCCTTCAGTTCCATTTGCTTCATAGACAAAGTCCACAAGCCGTTTCCGTTTGCTCTACTAGCAGCAGTTACATAATCTGTATATTCAGAAGCTTCATAAACAACACCCGTCAACTCTTCGTTCTTGCTGTTCAGCAACACGAAATCGATATCTTTCAGTTCTACATCGGTCGGGTTGACACGCAAGCCCAATTTATCAGCCGAAGCAAGGATGTATTTATTGTCAGTTACGTTATGGCCGGTCATCTTTTCCCAAGCAGCTTTCTCGTCCTTATCAGGATTGAAAGTATATTGGTTAATGGTTATCTTGCCATCAGTAGTGCGGACTTCCACATTCATGCTGGTGATAGCGGCAGCAGCACCCGGCAAAAAGATTTCCAACATTTCTTTTCCGTCTTCAGTCGGAGCATAAATTGTGAAACCGCCATTAGCTTCAGCTACAGCGTAAACTGCACCGTTAGCTTTGTACGCAGATTTTACAGCTTCCTCGCCTTCTTCACCGTAGAAATACCAATAGCCGTCTTCGCCTACATAAGGAGTCTTTATCTTGCCATCTTCTGTATCAGCAACAGCTTTGTATTCGCTCTTTATGCCATCGAAATACCAATAGCCATCTTCGCCGATGGTAATCTTAGTACCGTCAGCACCAGCGGCACCGTCTGCGCCGTCAGCACCATCCTTACCGTTTACAATGTTGAATGACTGGCCGTCGGAGAAGGTTACCGTGAACCCGCCTTCAATGGAAGTGACGTTGGTAATCCATTTTCCTGCGCTAATCTGAGCCTGCAGGTCTTCGAGGTCGGCCTTGATGCCGTCCACTTGTGACTGCAGATTGCTGATGTCATCATCATAGTCTTTACAAGAGGTAAAAGTTCCTGCCGAAGCGAACAATAACGCTCCGAACAGCAGTGCACTTAAATACTTTTTTCTCATAACAAATTAAATTTAATTTATAAATTAAAAAACTCAAATCATTCTATTTCAAGCCGTTACGCCAGCATTGCCGCAATCCGCAAAATAGACTTTTTTGGCACGTCGGTAGCCGCGCCGGCTACATGTGCGAAATGAGCTAATTAATTGATAAATAAAAGTTTAGATATTTACACATGCGGAGTTGATAACAAAATGTGCCGAATATGTGCCGATTGAATAGTCGGATAGTTGAGTAGGAGAAAAAAGATATCTTATCAAAAGAATTTGACAAGGATGGGTGCGCTAAAAAAGCAGGAGGCATAACAGTATTCGAATGTTTATGTCTCCTGCTATTGTCTTATAGAAAAAGATTTATCTTATTTCTTCTGCATCATGCGAACCAAACTGCCCGCACCTCCAAAAGGTAAGTAAATGTTTTCAAGACGTGTACCTCTCAGTTTTTGTGCTATCAGTATACGGGCAGTTGCATACACATCGGTAAGGACTGCTTCGATGAAACCATTAGGGAACTTATATTGATGGGTACCCTTTTGCGGATTGGTAACATATTCCAGATTACTCAAACTGTCCACTTCTAGCGAGAATCGGAAGCGTAACGCTGCTCCAACTTCCTTTGCAGGAGTAACATAACCGACATGCGCTACAATGGTCAACATGTTTTTATTAATATCAGAAAGCAACTCGAATCCCATCTGAGGAATCAATGTTTTTGATTCGTCTGCCAATATTTCGTCGTTGCGGGTAAAGCCATCTTCGGCTATTCTTTTAAGGCTTACTTTCAGTTCATTCATAAACTCGTATTAAATTTATTTATTACATGGCACAAATGTATATAAAAAAGATTGATTTCCCGAGAAATTGATGTCTTTTTTTCAAAATTCTTCACTTTCTAACAAGGCTTACCTATCATGGTGTTAAAGTTGCCCAAAGAAAAAGCTTCGATAGCACTGAAAACCTAATCTGTTTTAAAGTGGAAGATCTGGAAGACTTTCTACCGCTTGTTGTTTCTGCTGATCGATGATGTGTATATATTTTTCTGTATGCCTGGTACTGGAATGTCCAGCCAAAGAAGCTGCTGTCTTGATGCTTGCTCCCCTGGCCATAATGGAAGTAATAAAGGTATGGCGGGCACAATGGAAAGAAATATGTTTGCGCAATCCGGCACGCCTGGTCCATTCATTGATGATACGCAAGCTATATGAATGGGAAGGAAGATGAAAAATGAAATCATCGGGAGTACCTTGTGATTCCTGCAACAGTTTCATGGCATTTTCATTCAGATAGATATGCAAGACAGGCTTTTGTGAATGACCTGCAACTTTTTTTTGAACCAACATCAGATGGCGTTGTGCAAAGTCTATATTCTTATAACACAATTCTTGTATATCGCACCAACGCAATCCGCTTTGGCACGAAAACAGGAAAGCCCGTTTCACTTCCGGATTGCGACAAGGTGTGAGAGTAAGTTTTACCAGTTCTTTAGGCGACAAAATCTGTTTAGTCACATCGTTATATTGAGGTAGCCGGATGCCTTTTGCCGGATTAGAGGGCAGAAGGTTTTCTTCTACGCAATAATCCAGACACATTTTGAATTTCTTGAAGTAATTGACAGGTGTATTGCCATGCAATCTTTCTTGTAAAAAGCGAAAGAACCGTGTACAAAAGCTATGTGTAATATGGTTCACAGGCAAAGAAGCAGGATGAAACTGACGGAGGTATGAAAATGCAGCCTGTACCATACGGCTATCTTTGGGCTGATAAATATTAAGGTATCCTATCGATACAAGGAAAAAGTCGGGTAAAGGTTCGCCTGCCGTTTCATCTTCTCTAACCTGAGAGTGAAATAATGGAGGCAGTTTCGCCCAATAGTGATTGTGGAGATAATCGATTTCACGTTGTGCACGTAAAAGTTTAGCCAATTGCAATTTGGCACAATTTGCCTGACGTATTTCCTTGCTTACAGGTGCTTCTAGGGTGATGCCCAGGTTCTCTTTATAACGTTTTCCTTCAACATTACAGTCCAAATAGAGCGAAATGCGCCCATTTTTCAGTTTTCTTTTACACAATAAGATTCCCATGACTTACTGCAAGTATAAAAAAACTGTATCCTGTAGAAAGGTAATAACTTCTACAGGATACAGTCTAATTAAGAAAATGAATAGTTTTTATTCGGCAATACAAACCGTTACACGGTTTTCTTCCATAGTAGAGAACGGCTGTACGGTATCACCTTTATAATCAACGGTAATACGGTCTGCCGAAATGCCTTGCGCTTTCAATGCTTCTGCTACAGCTTCTGCACGTTCTTTTGATAACTTCTTGTTGATACGTGCATTTCCAGTATTCTTGTCAGCGTATCCGCACAATGAAACTTTTGCGTCAGTGTGTTCTTTCAGGTAAGCGGCAAGAGCACTGACTTTGCTCTGTTCTGAATTGCGGATTTCGGATGAATTGATAACAAAATAAATATTCTGTTTCATCGGTTGAACAACGACAGGTTCGGGAGCCGGTTCTTCTTTCTTTTCTTCTACTACAGGTTCTGGGGTTGGAGGAACAGGAGTCGGCTCGTAGTAAACAGGTTCTGTCTTTGTATAAGTTTTTCCGAATTTGAATGTAAATCCAGCTAAAGCATTGAACTGCCAGTCGGAATTACCTGCCTTCTTCGAATTGTATTTATCAGACATCGTGTTGGCATTCACTTCGATGTTGAAGAATACATGGTCGCTGATGCGTAAGTTCGTGCCCAAGCCGAAACGGCCTACGACATTTACTTTGCTGTCGCGCCACAGATATTCCAAGCGGTGTCCGGCATCGTTCAAGGCTACGGCTTCATCGTTGTTGAATGCTCCGTTCACACCAATACCGCCGAACAAATACGCGTTGAAGAAACGTGTCGGATTGTAACCGCAGAACAGATTACTTAAGTCAAGTGTAGCATCTACATTTCCCTGCAAATAATTATACTTGTAAATAGTTTCAGGGCTTACCCACGCACCTTTAGCTTCCCAGCCACTCAGACCGGCACGCAATCCCCATAAGGGGGTAAACTGATATCCGACATTCAGTGCAGCTGCCGGAGAAATCAGATCTCCGAATTTGGCTTCTCCTACGGTGTGTGAGGCTCCGGCCTGAACCTGCATAAACCAGTGCGGGTTAAATACGGTTTTGCCTTCTTCTTTAATCTGGCGTGTCTCTGTGTTGCCGCTTTGGGCAAACGCTGCAATCGTGCTTAATCCAAGTACGAGTGCGGTAAGGTTTCTTCTTAGTTTCATAATCTTTTTATTTTTGTGTTATACAGATATTGCTTACCGAAAGTAAAGATATAAAAAAAAAGCATAGCTTGCACTTTTTTGGGGTGCTTTTTATAAATTTAATCGTCTTTCTTTAACATAGGAAACAAACAGAAAGTTTCTTTTGTTTCATATCTGTCCGTTCTTTTTATCGAATTTATAACTATTTTCTGCCGAAATCTTTCGGATTCCTTGTTGCGATGCGATGAACCCTCCGCCTAATACCCGGTTGGCATCATAAAACACAGCAGATTGTCCCGGCGTGATAGCTGAGGCTTCGGTATTGAATTTTACCAACAGACAACCGTTATCCAACAGGATTACCTGGCAAGGTATCGGACGACTCCGGTAACGGATACGTACAGATAAATCCGGGCAGGCAAGCAACTCGTCTAAATCGGGAGTTTCGGGCGATTCTACCAGCATGTATTCCGTCTTTAGCTGTTCAACGTTTCCCAGCATTACCGTATTCTTTTCCGGATTGATCTTCAATACATATGCAGGTTCGCCCAGTGCGATTCCTAATCCCCTACGCTGGCCGATTGTATAATAAGCAAACCCTTGGTGCTGTCCTAATTTCATTCCTTTGCTATCGACAAACCATCCTGGCCCTATCTTTTCGTCAATATCGGGACAATGCTCGCGCAGAAACTCCCGGTAATCTCTGTCGATAAAACAAATCTCCATACTTTCCCCACCACGTGCCTTAGCTTCGAATCCTTTGCCGGCAAGATAATTGCGCACTTCTTCCTTAGTCATCCCACCCAAAGGAACCAGCATACGTTTTAAAATCGATTGCGGCAACTTCCAAAGGAAATACGACTGGTCTTTCACCGGATCGTCTCCTGTAATGATGTAACGCAATCCATTCCGGTCTTCCAACCGGCAATAGTGACCTGTAGCAATCCATTGACAACCGGTACGGTCGGCCCATTCGCACAAGATGCGTTCTTTGAATAATGGATTGCAAAGCACACAAGGATTGGGCGTACGTCCTTTCATGTATTCATCTATAAAGTATTGTACGATGACTTTTCGAAATTCTTCCCGCACGTCTGCGACATGATGCTCGATACCCAAACGGGCAGCCACGTGTTGCGCTTCGATTATTTCATTGGGTTGTTCCTGATCGGGGGAAGAAAAATGTGAGGGGATGTCCCATGTGCGCATGGTAACACCTACCACTTCATATCCTTGCTCTTGCAACATGATGCAGGTAGCTGAGCTGTCTATGCCTCCGCTCATTCCCACCAATACCCGTTTGTCTTTTGTCATATTTTGTTCTTTTTTAGAAGTTAAAGGAGTTAAGGAGTTATACCCCGCTTCTCTCCGTCAGAAGCCGGAAGCGGATGTTTTTTGATTATATATGCAACGGACGTTCCAACTATTTCCACCTGTCATCGCACCTATCTGCACAGGCGTCTGCTTATAGGAACAATTCCGGTTCACGCCTTGCGCTGAAGTTTTCATGCAGGAATGCAGCAAAGGGGTTATCGTAAACACGTGCTCCGTTCGGGCAAACTTTTACGCAAGCACAACAACGGATGCAGCGATTCACATCAGTCTCGATGCTGGTACCGTCCGGACTGATACGAATAGCATGGGTAGGACATACTTCCACACATTCTCCGCATACAAAACAGTTTTCGTTACAGACCGGAGCCGAAGGCGTTCCTGTAATAAAAGGTTTATATGGAACATTTCCCTTGATATAAAACGCAGGGACCGGCAGATTTGTTCGTTCCAGCTTCGACAAACTGTCTTTGCCGAACTGCATTGCCTGGTACAAATCATCGGCATCGGGTCTGCCTGCTGCTATCGGCCGTTGCGGCGTGCTGTAGCTGTGCTCTCCGATAAAAGCACCTGCGGACAGAGGCGTAAATCCCAATTCGATAGCCATATCCCGTAATTCTGCCAGTGCGTCTTCATAGTCACGGTTGCCATAAACGACGACCAATATTACCGGTGAGCCGCTGGCCTTCAGACGTTTCATGCGTTGCAAGGCGACAGGTGCCACACGTCCTTTGTAGACAGGTGTGGCAAGTATGGTCAGCGAATGATTGATTTCGATGGCAGAGACAGATTCATCCAATGTAAGGTCGGTTTCGATGCGTCTTTCCATTCCGATGCCTTCGGCAATGGCACGGGCTATTTTCTCTGTGGTATGTGTCGGCGAGAAATAAACAATGTGGGTTGTTTGGAATGTAGTCATATCATTAAGCATGTTTAATTGAACAAAAGTAATAAAATAACTCAGATTATTCATTACCTTTGCATGAGATTCAGAAAGAAAATTATGGAAGAACAGTTCGACATACGCGACTATAAGCCTACCGGAAAGGAGCGTGATTTCGAGAACGCGCTGCGTCCGCTTCAGTTTGAAGACTTTAGCGGGCAAGATAAGGTGGTGGATAACCTGCGTATTTTTGTAAAGGCGGCACGGCTTCGTGCCGAGGCGCTTGACCATGTATTACTGCACGGCCCTCCCGGACTGGGGAAGACTACGCTGAGCAACATCATTGCCAATGAACTGGGCGTAGGGTTCCGTGTCACATCCGGTCCGGTACTGGACAAGCCCGGCGACCTGGCGGGAGTCCTGACCAGCCTGGAACCGAACGATGTATTGTTTATCGATGAAATACACCGCTTGAGTCCGGTCGTGGAAGAATACCTGTATTCGGCAATGGAAGACTACCGGATAGACATCATGATAGACAAAGGCCCGTCGGCACGCAGCATCCAGCTTGACTTAAACCCGTTCACCCTGGTAGGAGCAACGACCCGAAGCGGCTTGCTGACCGCACCGTTGCGGGCACGCTTCGGCATCAACTTGCACTTGGAATACTACGAAGACAGTACGCTGACCAAAATCATCTTGCGCTCGGCTAAGATTCTGGGGGTGCCTTGTGATACGGAAGCGGCTGGAGAGATTGCCTCGCGAAGCCGCGGAACGCCCCGTATCGCCAACGCTTTGCTCCGGCGGGTGCGTGATTTCGCGCAAGTGAAAGGCTCCGGACGCATCGACTTGAAGATTGCCCAGTTCGCATTGGAGGCATTGAACATAGACCGTTACGGCTTGGACCAGATAGACAACAAGTTGCTTTGCACCATCATCGACAAGTTCCGGGGCGGTCCTGTAGGATTGACCACCATTGCTACGGCATTGGGAGAAGACCCCGGCACGATAGAAGAAGTATACGAACCCTTTCTTATCAAGGAAGGCTTCTTGAAGCGTACACCCCGTGGAAGGGAAGTGACCGAACTGGCATACCAGCATCTGGGCAGAAGCCGGTGGAATGAACAAAAAACATTATTCGATTGAGCGTGTTTGATTTCACCACAGAAGGCACAGAGTATCACAGAGGAAATAAAATATCTCTCCGTGTCCTCTGTGGTGAATATAAAACGAGCGCAGATTATAAACTAATTGACATCTATGGCTGGACTGAAATCATTGGCTAAAGATACGGCAATCTACGGACTGAGCAGCATTGTCGGACGGTTTTTGAATTATTTGCTGGTGCCTCTCTATACGGCGGTCATCCCGGCTGTATCGGGCGGTTATGGCGTAGTGTCGAACGTATATGCCTATACGGCACTGATATTGGTATTGCTGACTTTCGGCATGGAAACAGGGTTCTTCCGCTTTGCCAACAAGACCGATGCCGACCCGAAACATGTGTATGCCAATGCGCTGTTGTTTGTGGGCGGATTATCTCTGTTGTTTGTCGCGCTTTGCCTTGCGTTCATCCATCCGTTATCTGCCTTTCTGGAATACCCCGACCATCCTGACTATATCGCCATGATGGTGATTGTAGTGGCACTCGATTCGTTCCAGTGCATCCCTTTCGCCTATTTGCGCTATCAGAAGAAACCGATGAAGTTTGCTGCCATCAAGTTGTTCAACATCATCGGGAATATCGTGCTGAACCTTTTCTTCCTCTTGTTGTGCCCCTATATATATAAGGTGTCGCCCGAAACAATCAGCTGGTTCTACCGCCCCGATTATCTGGTGGGTTACATTTTCGTATCCAACCTTATCATGTCGGCGGTGCAGATGTTCTTCTTTATCCCCGAACTCAGAGGCTTTTCCTATCGGTTGGACCGTCCGTTGATGAAGCAAATGGTGAGTTATTCATTCCCTATCCTGATATTCGGGTTAGTAGGTATTTTAAACCAAACGGTAGACAAGATGATTTATCCATTTTTGTTCGATGACCGGCAAGAAGGTTTGGTGCAGCTGGGCATCTATAGTGCGACAAGTAAGGTGGCGATGGTCATGGCGATGTTTACACAAGCCTTCCGCTATGCTTACGAGCCTTTTGTCTTTGGCAAGAACAAGGAAGGAGATAACCGGGAAATGTACGCCAAGGCAATGAAATACTTCTTTATCTTCTCGCTTCTGGCTTTTCTTGCGGTAATGTTCTACATGGACATTTTGCGCTATCTCATTGCACCCGACTATTGGGAAGGACTGGGTGTCGTGGCAATTGTGATGGGAGCGGAAATCTTGAAAGGCATTTATTTCAACCTGTCGTTCTGGTACAAGTTGACCGATGAGACAAAGTGGGGGGCTTATTTCTCCATCATCGGTTGTGCCGTTATCCTGATATTAAACATCTGGCTGGTTCCGCGATACGGCTATGTGGCTTCCGCCTGGGCTTCGGTAGCCGGATACGGGCTTATCACCCTGCTTTCCTATGTGATAGGACAAAAGAAATACCCCGTAGTTTATCCGTTGAAAGACATGACGGTTTATCTGGTTTTTGCCGCTGTATTGTACATTATTGCGCGGGAAATGACAATTACAAACATTATCTGGCGACTGGTGTTTCATACCCTTTTGTTGCTGTGCTTTGCGGGTTATATCGTAAAAAAAGACTTGTTGAAGGGGTTGAGAATAAAAAATTAAGAAGCTGTTTTGAATTTATCGTGCGCTGATTTGGGATGAGTTTTTGAGGCATTTTCGCTTCTGTGATGAGGAAGATAGCGGGCTATCTGACGAAGAACAGGAGCGAAAAGGACCAAAAAATCGCCCAAAGCACACACGAAAACGAATACATCAAGCCAAGAAAAACTTTTTGGAGAAATTCAAAACAGCTTCTAAGATAAGCAGTTATTTCTTCCTGTTTTTGCCCAACCGTCATCAGGCTATATCTGTACGGTATAGATTTGTGCATGCTGTGTTATAAGCATCAACAGATAGCGGGCTATCTGGCGAAGGACAGAAATGGAAAGGCCCCCCAAAATCGCCCAAAGGCACACACGAAAACGAATCTCAAGACGAGAAAAACTTTTTGGAGAAATTCAAAACAGTTTCTAACTTCTCAAATCAAATAAATCCTAACGAATAAAGGATGTACTGTTGAGCACATCCTTTATTCGTTAGGATTTGTTATCAAGTTATTTCCGTTTCTTTTTCTTTTTTACCCACTCAGGCATTCCGCTAAAGTCTACATCCGAGAATCCGTCTTCTTGGAAAAACTGACGCCAGTCGTCTTCCTGTTTCGGTGCACGTGCAGTCCGCTCCCCGTTACGGTCGGCTTTTACTTTTTTTGTTTCCTTGGAGCGTTTCTTTCCACTCTTATCGCTTTTGCCTTCGTTTTCTTCTGCCACTTCTACTACGACTTTACGTCCGTTGTAAGTCGTCTTGTTCAAGGCTCTTACCACTTTCGGTGCTTGTGCCTCAATTACTTCGAAGAACGAGAAATTCTGCATCAGGTCGATGCGTCCTACTTCAATGCGCTCTTTCTTTAGGTTACGGTTGATGAGTTCGATAACCTGATTGGGGAAGAAACCGTCGGTCTTGCCTAAGTTGATGAACAAGCGCGTATAACCCTTTTCGGCTTTGCGCGAACGCTCTCTGCGCTCCGGACGTTCTCCTTTTTTCTTCTCTTTCTTGTCTTTTCCTTTTTCGTTGGCACTGGGCTGGTCTATTTCCGGTGCATTCTTGTAATAGTCCAGGAAGCGGTTGAACTCCATCGAAACAACGCGTTTGATAAGGTCTTCCTTGCTCAGCCATTCCAGTTTGCGGTAGATGCCCGGCAAGAATGCTTCGATTTCTTCTTCGTCCACCTTTACCTTTTCGATATCGTCTACCAGCTTAATCAGCTGCTGTTCGCAGATGGCTTGTCCCGTAGGCAAGGTCTCAACACTGAACTTCTTGTTCAAGATGCGTTCTATCTGCTTCATCTTACCTTTTTCGCGCAGGTTCATGATGGCGATAGAGATACCCGTCTTGCCGGCACGTCCCGTACGTCCGCTTCGGTGGGTATAGCTTTCCACATCATCGGGCAAGCCATAGTTGATGACGTGGGTCAGGTCGTTCACGTCCAGTCCGCGGGCAGCCACATCCGTAGCAACCAGCAATTGCAAATGACGCTGGCGGAACTTCTGCATCACCAGGTCACGTTGCGCCTGGCTCAGTTCACCGTGCAACGAGTCGGCGTTATAGCCGTCTTGTATCAGCTTGTCGGCAATCTCCTGCGTTTCCAACCGGGTACGGCAGAAGATAATGCCGTAAATCATCGGATAGAAGTCTACCACACGTTTCAGGGCAAGGTATTTGTCTTTGGCATGCACGATGTAAGCCACGTGATGCACATTCTTCGTACCTTCGTTCTTCGTGCCGATGGTGATTTCCTTTGCGTCACGCAGGTAGGTCTTGGCAATGCGTGAGATTTCCGGACTCATCGTAGCCGAGAACATCAAGGTATTGCGGTCTTCGGGCACCTTTTCCAAGATAGCGTTGATGCTGTCGGTAAAGCCCATGTTCAACATTTCGTCGGCTTCATCCATCACTACGTCACGGATGGTTTCCAGTTTCGCCACTTTACGTTCTATCAGGTCGATAAGACGTCCCGGAGTGGCAACAATGATATGTACGCCTTTCTTCAGGCTCTTGATTTGGCTCTCGATAGACGAACCTCCGTAAACGGGTATTATCTTCAGGTCGGTGATATACTTCGAATAGTCATTCAGGTCACCTGCTATCTGCAGGCAGAGTTCGCGTGTAGGGCAGAGTATCAATGCCTGAGGCACGCGGTTGCTAACGTCAATTTTCTGTATCAGCGGCAAACCAAATGCGGCTGTTTTTCCGGTTCCGGTCTGTGCCAGAGCCACTACATCGTTCCCGTTTCCCAACAGGTAAGGGATTACTTCTTCTTGTACGGGCATCGGGTTCTCGTAACCCATTTCTTCAATCGCTTTGCGTATTTCGGGAGCTACGCCAAGTTCTTCAAATGTCTTCATTTATCTATAACTGTCTAATTCGGCTGCAAAGATACAGAGAATTAACGATATATACGTATGTTTGCCCGTTTTTTTGCTGACAAAAAGGAAGGAAAGTGTCTTGCTGTTGCTATTTCACCACAGAGGGATACAGAGGCACACAGGGTTTTCATTTTTTATTCCTCCGTGATACTCTGTGACCTCTGTGGTGAATATCGGTTATTCTTCCGCCTGGTATTCCAGTATGTCGCCGGGCTGGCAATTCAGTTCCTTGCAGATGGCTTCCAGCGTAGAGAAGCGCACCGCTTTGGCTTTTCCTGTCTTCAGGATAGAAAGGTTTGCCGGTGTCAGGTCAATCCGTTCGGCAAGCTCTCCCAGCGAAATCTTCCGTTTCGCCATCATCACATCAAGATTTACTATTATCGGCATAGGCATTATTGTTTATTTTCCAGTTTCTTCCACCATTTGGTATAACGGCGGGTCAGTTTGTAATAGATAGCAACCACAAGATAAACCCAAGCCACATTCATGAGCGGAAGCCAAGTCTGCTTGGGCACCAATGGGACTATCACTAAAAAATAGATGAGTTCGCCTACAATCATCGAGGCGATAAGGCACAGGAAGATGTAAAATCCTGCCATTACTCGGGTATAGTTGCTTTTCGGTTTCATAGGCATAATGGGTTTAAATGGTGAGGTCCTGTTCTTCCTGCATGCGGATGCCTATCTTGAACATCAGCGAGACAAGGACGATGAACAATCCGATGATGATGAGCAACAGGCTGGTATCGGTCGGCATCTCAAGGGGAGAACAGTTGATAATAGCATTGATAAGCGCGCCGGAAATAACGGTCGAGCCGCCAATGGCAAGCAGGATGCGCTGGTTGGCGGAAGTAAAGACCGATCCGTTCCGTACGTTGCGTGCCAGAAAGTAGGTCAGGACGGCGATGAAGAACATCGCGTATGCCTTTATGCCTTGCACCAAGGCAAACCAAATGAAGGTGTCGCTTGCGTCTTTGCCCAACTCATAGCAGATTGGGAAAATGTTCGATACGCCAAAGCATGTTGCGCTAAAGACAGAGAGCACCATCAGCGCTTCGCAATATTGCACCAATTGTTTATCGGGTTTTGTTTTCATAAGCGGTCCGTTTTTTAGATGGTTAAATCATTCTCTTCTTTCAGCCTTAACCCGATTGCAAAAATCTCGGCGAACAACAAGGAGGTGAAGCCGATGAGCAATGTCGGGTCTGAAAACTGGAAAGCAATGGAAAAGTCACAATCCTTCAAGCTTATCACTTGAGAAACCAAATGATTGTTGATGGCGAATGTCACCAACGAGCAACAGAAGCAGAGGATAAGCGAAAAGCCCAACCGGCGCAGGCGTTTCACGTTCGCCCAATCGAAAATGATGTTGCGGTGGATGTTCCGAATCATTTTGACGAATTGGACTATGGCATAAATGCAACATATCATTACCATCCAGTCCAGCAATGAAAGGAATATAGAATCCGTAGCATCCGCTTTTTCGTTCGGAATTCCTATCATGCTGATAAAAGGAAGAATAGACACGGTGGAACCGTCTTTCTCATTGATAGCCGTAGCGGTTTCGTTGGTGATGACATCGGTCGGCATCGTGCCAATCATCTTGTAAGTCACGTCAAGCTTTTCCACTCCCGCCGCTCCTTGTTTGTAAGCGTCAATCCCTGCTTTGAAACCATAATAGAATGTGCTGAACAAGAAGGACATGGAGACAAGAACGGCGAGCACAATTCCCAAGCAGATGAGGTTTAGTCTTTTTTTCATAAGGCGTAATAATTTGCAATGTGTAATTTAGATGGTTAAATCCTGTTCTTCCTTAATCTTTACCGCTACGGCATAGACCTCTGCCAGTAAGACGATGACAAAGAAGGAACTGAAATCGTAAACGGTATGTTCGATGCCGATGACCTGATAGCCCGGAATACGGAGCTGGCTTACCGCATCGCGCTCCAATAACCATTCGAAGAGCATCAATCCCAGGTAAACTCCGGCATTGACGTAGGCGAACCAGCGTATCCAGTATACGTTGCGACGGGAAAAAATATCACGTTTCGCCACACGTATCAGCAAGCGGATCAGGCAATAAATGGAATAGATGCCGATAAGGGCAACAAAGAAAGAGCCGAAGGTAAGAGCTATCGCAATGAACCAGCTGGGGCGCACCTCGCATTTTACTTCGGCAATACTATAGGGCACGGTCTTTGTCCCATCCGCAAGTTGCAAGGTGGCTTCCCCCTCCATTCCTTCGGGAATGACTTTGGCTTTTACAGGAAGAAGGAAAGAATGGACATAACTTGCACCGCTTTCCGCTTGTTGTGCTCCGGTTTCACGTCCGGCATTAAAGCTTTCTATTGCATCTCCGCCAGACATCTGTAAAACGAACTCCGCGCAAAGGGCGATAATGGTGATGATTCCTAAAAGGCTGATGTATTTCATAAGATATACTATTTAATGCTGTTCAAATTCCCGTTATAGCCTATTTACATGCCTCCGCAAACGAATATATCTGCGTTTGCCATTGAATATATCTTCTATGGGAGTTTCAGTAGTACTGAAACTGCCGATGAAGTATATATTACTTTTCAAGGCAAGCAAACAGGCCGAACGGAAGTGTTTATTTATATGGTTAAATCGTTCTCTTCTTTGATGCGTACCGCTTGGGCGAAAATCTCGGTCAAGAGGGCAATCACCAACATGAAAGTCCACGAATATTTCAAATGGAACTCATCGAACACATACCCGGAAGATACCAGCTCGCTGGTGGCAATCCGATAAAGGATATAGTTCTGAAGTTCGTACAAGGCAGAGAATGCCATTATCGGATAAATGAAGAAACGCAGGCGGCGTATGTTCTTCCGAATCAATATTTCTCCCCGGCTCACCGATATCAACAAGCGTATCAGACAATAAACTCCATAAAAGACGAGCAATATAACAGGTAGAATCACAAAGCCCATGGCATGCACCCATGAATTATGCTTCACGTAGGTGTTCACCCCATTCACTTCGCAGGGCACATTGGCTTGCATAGCCCGGTTGAACAGGCTATCGGGAACCCCGTCTTTATATCCTTCTACCGATAAAGACACCGAATTAAAGTCGGCAGGCAAGACTAGTTGGGAATCGGCTTCGGCATCGTTCCACCCGTCTATAAATCCGGGAATGGCATCTTTAAGAGCACCTCCTATCAGCGCCAGTATCACGATAATCCCTAAAATGCGTACAGTTTTCATAAGTGTGATAAATTAGACTTGTTCTTTACTTTCTGATGCAATCACTTCTTCTGCCGGAGCAGGTGTTTCTTTCCATGCTATCTGATTCGGAATCAGGCGGGTCTTGATGTACCAGATGCTCCATACGGTCAAGACTACACCCACGAGGGCAAGGCAAATGGCTCCGGTCGTGCCCAAGGCTTCGGTCATGGTTTCGTCTTCCCCTCCCGAAAGGTGGAAGAGCAATACCGAGGTACCGTTATTGATAAAGTGCATCAACATGCAGGGCAACAGGCTTCCGGTGCGGTAATATACCCAGCCGAGCACCAATCCCAGGATGGAAGCGAAAAACATTTGCACGGGATTACCGTGTACGATGCCGAAGATGAGGGCAGATACCAAAATCGCCCATTGGGGATTCTTCCATTTGCGCAAGAGATGTCCTTGCATTCCTCCGCGGAACAAAAGTTCTTCCACAATGGGAGCCATTACGACGATGGAGATAACGCCCAACGGGTTGTACATTGCCTTGGTGAAAATCTCTTCCATTGTATCGGGCAATCCGGTGAGTTCGGTCAGGTAGTTCGTCCAGCATCCCATCCCCACGATGAGGATAATAGAAGCAAGCATCACCTTGCCGGCATTGGGGAAGCTTAGGGATAACTGGTCACGCTTTACATATTTCCAGACCAGCAGGTGAACACCTACCGCCAAAGTGGAGAGCACTTGCGCCCACATGGTGAGCTGGAAAACCGTAGCATCGGATTGGGGAAACTCCAACGTGTGGTTGGCTATCATATAGCCTCCGGAAAAGATGCCGGTGAATGCGAACGTATAAAGCAGGTAATAGATGAAAAGTTTAATAACGCGTCCCATAGTTGTATCTCCTTATATATTAATAGGTGAATGAATCAAGTGGATTATCTCTGAATGTCGGTCAATAACATACCGTTTTCGGCTTGCTGGTAGTAGATGCTGGTCTGGATGTTTTGCGTAAACGCGCCCGAAGCCTTGTCGTATTCAGCATAGTCAATCAGGTAGATACCGTCGCCAGGAAGGTAATTCAGCAGGTAAGCGGGTTGCCACGAACGGTTATCGGCATTCCAGCGATAGGCTTTCTTTTCCGCCAGGTTCCCGTTGGCATCGTATTGGTATTCGTATTTCAGCTTCGGCGTAATCGAGATGCCATCGGCATTCAGCGTAGAAACGGTCATTGTGTTTCCGTCTTGTCCATAAACAAAGGTGTTCTGTGCACCGGCTTCGGTAGCGGTTGTGAAACTCATCATAGCGGTTGCGAAGATAGCGGCGATAGCTTTGGTAACAAATGTCTTTTTCATAATCGTATGTCTTTAATGTTTTTATTAATCTTGTTTTGTTCTCTATTCGATAATTATTTATCGTTTTTCGATATGCAAATGTAGGCATTATTTTTATACTACCAAAGATTTTCGAGAAAAATTTATCGAAAAACGATAATTTTTTAATGAAATGCGGTTATAAAGGCTTGTGAGAAGGATAAAAGGGATTGGTTTTTCTTCTTTCGCGCCTAAGTGTATTAAGGTTTTCAGTTGTTTTTTATATAAAGACATCTCACCACAGAGGACACAGAGGCATACAGAGTCTTTTAATTTAAACGTATCTCTCTATGGTATTCTGTGCCCTCCTGTGGTGAACCATTATATAATAAGGAGTAATCTTTACCTAAAAAACATACCATTCTATGAAACGACTAAGCATGATCTGCCTGTTCCTGCTTGTCTGGGCAGGAACAATGTTTGCACAGACACTGAAATCGCCGGACGGAAACCTGACCCTGCAGTTCCGCCTTTCGGCTGAAGGCACACCGGTCTATTCCTTGCAATACAAAGGAAAAGACGTCATCAAGGAGAGCAAATTGGGATTCAGCGTGCGTCCCGATTATCAATTCGATCGCAACTTTACGGTGACCGATACACAAACTTCGGAAAGCAACACTACCTGGAAGCCCGTATGGGGACAATACAGTGAAATCCGCGACCGCCATAACGAATTGTTCATCGCCATGAAGCAAAACGGAACGGGCTGGCTGCTGAACCTCCGTTTCCGTCTGTTCAATGACGGGCTGGGATTCCGCTATGAGTTCCCGGTGCAGAAAGAACTGCGCCACTTTACGGTGAACGAAGAAGAAACCGAATTCCGCCTGACCGGCGACCATAAGGCGTTCTGGCTTCCGGGCGACTATGATACGAACGAATATCCCACTACGACTTCGAAACTCTCGGAAGTGGCAAGCCTGATTGACAGCGTGCGCCAGGAGCCGCTCGCCATCCGTTCGGCTACCCCGAACCTTGCCGTACAATCGCCGTTGATGCTGAAATCGGCTGAAGGGTTATACATCAACATCCATGAAGCCGCACTGGTGAACTATCCTGCCATGCAGCTGAATCTGGACGACAAAGGCTTCGTACTCAGCACGCATCTTACGCCCGACCGCAATGGCACGAAAGCCTACGTGCAGACCGGAAGCGTTACGCCGTGGCGTACTATCGTAGTAAGCGATGATGCTCGCGACATCTTGGCATCCAATCTGATACTGAACTTGAACGAACCTTGCAAATTAGCGGACACTTCGTGGATTCATCCTACGAAATATGTCGGCGTATGGTGGGAATACTTTACGGGACAAGGCTCGACATGGGCATATACCGACACGCAGGACATCGTCATCGGCAAAACAGATTATACCAAACTGAAACCGAACGGACATCACGGAGCCAACACGGCACACGTGAAAGAATACATCGACTTCGCCTCGAAACACGGATTCGATGCCGTATTGGTAGAAGGCTGGAACGAAGGCTGGGAAGACAATTATGCCTACAGCAAGGAATTCATCTACGACTTCGACAAGCCTTACCCCGACTTTGATGTGGCAGAATTGCAACGCTACGCCAAAGAGAAAGGCGTGAAAATCATCATGCACCACGAAACCACCTCGTCGGTGGCCGACTACGAACGCCAGATGCACGACGCCTTCCGCTTTATGAACAAATACGGATATGATGCCGTAAAGACGGGCTACGTAGGTGGCATCATCCCGCGCAGCGAGCACCACGACGGACAATGGATGGTGAACCATTATCTCCGCGTGGCGGAAACGGCTGCACAATATAAGATTATGGTCAACTCGCACGAAGCCGTACGCCCCACAGGCTTATGCCGCACCTATCCCAACTGGATTGCGCAAGAGTCGGCACGCGGCACCGAGTTCGAATCCTTCAAAGGAAACCGCCCCGACCATACCACCATCCTGCCGTTTACCCGCCTGATGGGCGGTCCGATGGACTATACGCCGGGTATCTTCGAGGGAGACCTCTCGCAATACGGCTCGAACCAGGCGAAGCTGAGCACCACACTGGTAAAACAACTTGCCCTCTACGTCACGATGTACAGTCCGCTCCAGATGGCAGCCGACCTGTACCAAAGCTACGAGAAGCACCTTGACGCCTTCCAGTTCATCAAAGACGTGGCGGTAGACTGGGACAATACGTATATTCTGGAAGCTGAACCGGGTGACTACATCACCATAGCCCGCAAGGCGAAAGGCAAGAACGAATGGTACATCGGCGGCATCACTGACGAGAATGCGCGCGAAGCCGTTATCGACCTCAGCTTCCTGACCGAAGGCAAGAAATACGAAGCCACCATTTATGCAGACGGCAAAAAGGCAGACTGGCGCACCAATCCGCAAGACTACGTCATCTCTACCAAGAAAGTCTCCAGCAAGACCGTGCTGAAGCAACGCCTCGCGCCCAGCGGCGGTGTGGCTATCAGCATTAAGGAGCTGTAATTAAAAATAGAACACGGAAACACCGAGTTGCATATAGCGGTATCTTTCGGGGTACCGCTATTTTTATAGCATAATTATAAATATCAAAATATTGTTTTGAAAATCAGAACTCTTTTCCTATCTTTGTGCTGTGATAATCAAACGACCCAATGAGAATATTTACAGAACAGGCGATAAAAGAGTATTCGGAGACTCATCCCGATGCGAAAGTGGCTTTGCAAGAATGGGCCACTATAGTCAAGAAGAGCCAATGGACGTGTTTTGCCGATGTAAAGAAATCGTTTAACAGTGTGGATAACGTAGGCAACCAGCATTACGTATTCAATATCAAAGGTAATAATTACAGGCTGATTGTAGTAATAAAATTCACGATAAAGTTTGTTTATATCCGTTTCATTGGGACTCATTCGGAATATGACAAAATAGCTGATTGCTCTAAAATTTAAACTTATGACAAAGATAGAAACAAAAGCCCAATACGATTGGGCTGTAAAAAGAGTCGAGGAACTTCTTCCGTTGGTTACGGACGAGACGCCTCTCGATGACCCTAGCAGCATCGAATTGGAATTGCTGTCCAACCTTGTTGCTGACTATTCGGAAGAGCATTTCGCATTGGGAGAACCTACGCTTGTCGACATCCTCAAACTCCGTATGTACGAAATGGGGTTGAACCAGAAGTCTTTGGCTAAACTGATTGGCGTCAGCCCTTCACGTCTAAGCGATTACATCTCCGGGAAATGCGAACCTACACTGAAAGTAGCCCGTGAGATAAGCCGGAAATTAAGCATTGATGCAAACATCGTATTAGGTGTGTAACGCAAGAGATGCTTCATGCGGCGACGTGGTTATAAGTTTCAAATATGATTCAGCAGCCGGGCGATTTCTTCCTTGTCCCGGTTCAACTGGGCTATCAATGCCTCGATGCCCTCGAACTTCTGTTCTTCACGGATGTATTGCACAAACTCTACCCGAAGAGCGTGCTGGTACAGGTTGCCTTCGAAGCCGATGAGGTGCACCTCGATACTCCGCTCGGTGCCGTTGCCTATCGTGGGGCGGCTGCCGATGTTCAGCATGCCGGCGTAGCGTTTCCCCTCCACATACGCGTAAACGGCATAGACTCCTTCTTTCGGTACCAGCTTGTCGGGGCAGGACGGTTGGAGGTTGGCGGTAGGGAAGCCCAGTTTGCGCCCCACCTGATAGCCGCTTACCACCTGCCCGTCCAGGTAATAACGATAGCCCAAATAGCGGTTGGCACGCGCCACATCGCCTTCTTTCAATAGGTTGCGGATGAGGCTGGAGCTGATGGACAGACCGTCTTCTTCCAACGCTTGGGCATGGATTACCTCCATACCCAACTCTTTCCCATAGCAGCAATAGTCCTCGAAGCCTTCGCTCCGGTTGTGCCCGAAGCGGTGGTCGTAACCGATAACCAGTGCCTGTACGTTGAAACGGACGTGCAGCAGTTCCATAAACCGGCGTGCTGAAAGCAGTGACAATTCGTGCGTAAACGGCAAAAGGATGCAATAATCGGCATCCTCTTGCTGTAACAAATCTTTTTTCTGAGGAAGGCAAGTGAGCCATTGCGGACAATAACCGCTTTGCATGACCTGCCGGGGATGGACAGGGAAAGTAACCAGCGTGCTCTGCAATCCTCTGGCTTGGGCCTCGCGGTGCACTTGCTCTATCAAGTATCGATGTCCGCGATGCACACCGTCGAAGCACCCGATAGTGGCTGCGCAAGGCGGAAACGCAAATGGGCTTTCGGCACTGATTATTTCCATAAGTAGATGTTGAGAATTAGTTTATATAATGTGGTCGGCTCAGAAACGCAGATTAACGCAGATTTTCGCGGATTCTTTTAATTTACTATTTTTCGATTTACGAAGTACGATTTAAAGCTCAAATAGTAGATAAATTGTCAAATCATAAGAAGCTGTTTTGAATTTCTCCAAAAAGTTTTTCTTGTCTTGATGTATCCGTTTTCGTGTGTGCTTTGGGCGATTTTTTGGTCTTTTTCGCTCCTGTTCTTCGTCAGATAGCCCGCTATCTTCCTCATCACAGAAGCGAAAATGCCTCAAAAACTCATCCCAAATCATCGCACGATAAATTCAAAACAGCTTCTAAATTAAAAGAATCTGCGCTAATCCGTGAAAATCTGTGTTTCTGGTAATATTCATTTAATTTTGCACACTTACTTATCAGTTCTTAGACAAACGCTTGATGCCTCGCCAAATTTCGCCAATCCATAATACGAACGACGTGCCGCCGATGATATAAAGCCATTCCATAAGCGGAAGCGGTTCGGTGCGGAACACTTTGCCGCCGAAGGTGACGATGATGAACTGTCCGACCAGGATAATCAATGCCACACTCAGCATACCCAATGCGTGGCTGGCGTCACGGAAGATGGAATGGTTGGTTCCGAATACGCTGGCATTGAACAGATTCCAGAACTGGAGCATGACGAATACCGTGAAGAATACGGTAAGGTAGTGCACGTTCATTTCGCCGTTGGGAAGCAAGCCTTCGGGTAATCCCTTGAAATAAGCCAACATACCCATCAGGATGACGAGGAATCCCAACCCTACGCCAAAGATGTTGTTGCGCATCGCCGGCGTGATGATGAAGTCGGTACGTTTACGAGGTTTCTCGTTCATCACGTCCATGCTGGGCGAAATAGATGCCAGTGCCATGGCGGCGAAGGTGTCCATAATCAAGTTCACCCAAAGCATCTGCGTCACCGTAAGCGGAAGGGAAGTGCCGAAGAATGCGCCTAACAATACGCTCAGCAAAGCTACTACATTAATGGTCAGCTGGAATACGATGAAACGCTGGATATTCTTATACAAGGAGCGTCCCCACATCACGGCGGTGGCAATGCTATGGAAGGAATCATCGAGCAAGGTGATGTCGCTCGCCTCTTTAGCCACCGATGTACCCGTACCCATCGAAAGTCCTACCTGTGCGTGGTTCAATGCCGGGGCATCGTTGGTCCCGTCGCCTGTTACAGCCACTACAGCACCTTTCTGCTGCAGGAGTTGCACCAATCGTTGCTTGTCCATCGGGCGGGCACGGCTCATCACTTTCAAGTCGAGCACACGGTCGAGTGCTTCTTCATCGCTCAAAGCGGCAAACTCCACACCCGTAATACGGTTGCGTTCGGTATCTTCGGGTTTCCACAAACCTATCTGACGGGCAATCTCGGTAGCTGTTCCCGGTGTATCGCCGGTCACAATCTTCACGCTGATGCCTGCCGACTGGCATTTCTTTACGGCATCAGGCACATCGGGACGAATCGGGTCACTGATGGCAAAGATGCCCAAAAAGGTCAATCCGCCCTCGTTTACCAATTCGGCACAATCGGTCGATGCATCCGTGGGCACTATCTTATAGGCAAGCCCCAAGGTACGCATTGCCTTGTTCTGGTAAGCAAGCAGCTGCTCATTGTTGGCATCTACCTGTTCCTTGCTTACGTTGCATTTTCCCATCACGATTTCGGGCGCACCTTTCACGTAAAGTATCCGCTTTTGCTGGATAGGCGAATCTACCAGCGTAGCCATATACTTGCGTTCGGTGGAGAACGTAAGTTGGTTTACCACTTTAGCACCTGCCCGCAGCGTTTCATAATTCTTACCCTTGCCGTTGAGCCAAAGCAGCAGTGCCACTTCAGTTGGATTTCCTACACCCGACGGCTTTTCACCTGCCGCTTTCTCTTCAAGGAAAGCGGTAGAGTTTGCCGCAATGCCTTCTGCTATCAGGTCGGGTTGGCTTTCATCCAGTTTTGCGTCATATACCTGCATCAGATTCTGTGTCAGTGTACCGGTCTTATCCGTACAAATTACGGTAATGGCACCCATTGTTTCGCAAGCATGCATCTTCCGCACCAGGTTATTGGTTTTCAACATCCGGCGCATATTCAAGGCAAGACTAAGCGTAACACTCATCGGCAAGCCTTCGGGAACAGCCACGACAATCAAGGTAACCGCCATCATGAAGTATTTCAATACAATGCGGGCGATGTCAAGCCATTGATGCCAGTCGCTTATTGTATTCACCTGCAAGTAAGCATACAGATCTTTCGAGGTAAATATAATAAAGGTAAGTGCCGCAATCGTAAATCCGATTTTCCCAATCAAGTCGGCAAGTTTGGTCAACTGAATATTCAGCGGAGTCTGTTCCTGGCTTTGCTCCGTAGCCTGGCGCGCTACTTTACCGATTTCAGTAGCATCGCCCACACGTTCTACCCGCATCATGCCATGCCCGTCAGTAATGGTTGTACCGCGCATCACGCTGTTCGAAGGATAAGTAGCTTCTTCGTCAAAGTCAGCTTCCACGGTAGTCTTGTTTACCATCAATTCTCCTGTCAGACTCGATTCATTCACTTGAAGCGATACGGCTTCCAGCAAGATACCGTCGGCTGGCACTTCTTCACCCGTGTTCAGAATGACGATATCACCTACCACCACATCTTTGCGGGGAATCTCGTGTACCTTCCCGTTTCGGATAACCGTAACAGGAGTTTCTTCGCCCACTGCATTCAGCAAGTCGAACTTTTTGTTTGCATCGTATTCGAAATAGAATCCGATGCCTGTAGCCAAAAAGATAGCAAAGAAAATGCCAATGGTTTCGGCATATTCATTCTCAATAATAGAAATGATAAGTGAAAAGACTGCAGCGACCAACAACACCCGGATAACAGGGTCTTGGAATTTTTCCAGATACAGTTTCCACATAGATGGTCGTTTGGGAGGAGTCAGAAGATTGACTCCATACTTCTCACGACTGGAGAGAACTTCCTGATCAGACAATCCAGTCAGGTGCGGTTCATTAGTTTTTTGTGACATAATGCCTGTTTATTAGTTAATTTAAGTGCCGCAAAAATACAATATATATTGGAAGCATTGCTCGTGATTAGTTTTTTTTTGCAAAAAAACCGCTTAAGTATTGCAAAAGTCAGTCAAAACAATTACTTTTGCACCAGTTTTTAAGGGATACTTCTAATAGGACTTGTAGCTCAGTTGGTTAGAGCAACAGACTCATAATCTGGAGGTCCCAGGTTCAAGCCCTGGCTGGTCCACGTTAGTAATCAAGCACTTACGAGAAATCGCAAGTGCTTTTTTCTTTGTCTGCGTAAACAATGCGTAAACAAACGGTTTGAGTAGGTTCTGTTTACACATAGAAATTCTATGAAATCCCATGCCATTCTATAACATAATTCATTGAAATATTCTGTTAATATGACTCTGCTTGGCGGTTAAATAAACTCAAATATATTCTGTTTACACCTTGATTTATAGAATAATATCGTACTTTTGTATCGCATAATGCATTTGTGGCAAGCCATGACCTTGGTGGTGCTCTTTCTTGAAAAGGAAAAGTGAGTTTGCCTAACCGCCGTGGGAGGGTTATCCCATTCCGATGAATCAATGCGTAGAGGGAGTGCCAGTCGGAGGGTACTCTATGACAAACGAAACGCGAGAGTTGCTCCAGGGGTTGAGACCGATTAGCATAAGCCCGGTTACCAGTCAGCGACAGAAGACAACGAGATTGCACCGCTGCATATAACGACAATGTTTTTATCCGCCTAAAGGATAGGGACTCTGTGGTTATATGCAGTGTTTTGTATATGTATGCCTCACATTGCAAAGCGTCTGTATTCAGAGGTTATGTTGAACATAAACAATGAATGCAATGGAAAAACTGACAAAGTCCCTGTCGCTTTTCAAGGAACGGAACTGTTCTGTTTCTGTCGTGTTGGACTCACGTACTCGCAGGAAAAACGCGTGCGAGTTTCCGTTATCTCTCCGTTTCACGATAGACCGCAAATTCTTTTATCTTACTGTCGGAAGTTCTTTCACTGAAAGAAAGTTCTCAGACATCTGTAATGCGACTAAATGCAAGAGCGAGAACTACAAACTTCAAAAAGAGTGGAAAGATACCTTTGTTCCCAAATACAAAGAAATGCTGATGAATCTGAACAAGGGTGGCATCCTGACATTTGAAATGGTACGCCAATGTATCATGGGTGAGGGTGTGATGCTATCCAAAGAAAACATGACCAAGTCACAATCCTTTATTGATATATGAACTATTAAAAGACAAGAATCATGGGAATTGGAAAATCAAAAATCATTCCATCAATAAACGTTGATGATATGTTGAAAAAGGCTGGAATCAGCCATGAGATAGAGGCTGAAAAGCAGGATGCAGACAAGCGGTTCACAGAAATCCGTGAAGCAAAAGAGGCATTGCTGAAAATCCATCAAGACCTTCAGGATGCTATTAAAGCAGAGCGTGATACTGCAATGATATTGAAAACTGCTATTGATAGTTCCGGCAATATCATTAACGGTATTTGCAATGCGATTGTAAAAGCAGAACGAAACACGCGGTTCAAGGCAACTATAAAATTCGAACATCTTGTCCAGCTTCAACAGCTCTTAAACCAAGCCATTGAGACATGGAAAACCATGCTGGGAAATCACCGTTCCGAACAGGCGAAGATGCTAACGGAACATGAATCCAATATGCGCAAAATCCTTAGGCGGAATGAAGGTGTTTGGTTCTCTGACTTCTGGATGAAAGTTTTGGTAATATTTTTGTTCGTTTATACGATGGCATTAGGGTTGATTGTATATTGTGTCGCGTGAAGTGTCATGTGCGATGCCATCCAATATGGACGGTTTTCTGCCTCTAACATGCTCCAGTCTTTACCAACAACTTGTTAGCAAATTAAAAAGCAAAGTTCGGAAAAGCGACTGAACTTCGCCGCCATTTCCTTAAATACCCCTTTCTGAATAATCAATACTTTCATTAGATTTCAATCAGGTTCGGAACGTGTAATCTCCATTCATGATCGCACCATTTGAGAAAATAGTTAAACCATCTTTCTTTACGCCATGCTGTTTATGGATATGGCCAAACAGATGCAAGCGAGGCTTTATTTCTTCTACTCTCGCTAAAAGTTCTGTCGAACCATAGTTTATCCCATCGTCAAAATCAAGAATGCCATAGGGCGGACAATGGGTAATCAATACATCCGTGTCGGCAGGTATGGCGGCATAGTTACGGCTCTGACGTTCAGAGATACAATCTTCCATAAACATGGGAACGCCATAAAAATTAACGCCATCAATTGTCACACCGGAATTGCATAGGTAATACACATTCTTATCCAACCCGTCTATCTTGGCTCCATATAGGCAGGCATCGTGATTGCCACAGATAAAAATTTTGTAGGAATAAGGGAGGTCGCAAAACCAGTTCATAAAATCAATGGCTTCTTGCTCACTTCCATTCATGGTGAAATCCCCTGAATGTACAAGGATGTCAGCATCGGGCAGCTGGGTGAGCCGCCGATGCTGACTGTGGGTGTCAGAGATGTGGAGGATGGTCATCATTATTCAAATTGAATACTTATTGCAACTCCTTAGATGCGAATTTTGCTAATTCTTTTAGTTCATTGATTATTATATCATTATCCGTGTTTATGCTAATCTCTTTACAAATGTGCCACCATGAATTATTATCCTCATACAACTCGTATGTTTCGTATCTTCTCAACTTCTGCAACTGCCCTTCTGTTACTTTCCCGGAACGTTCAGCAGTTTGGGGCAACCGTCTCAGTCCTATCTCTATTTGGTCGCCAATGCTTCCATCTTGATATAGTACCATCGTAAAAGCTGCATAATAATTGTTTTCAGTAATGCAACCGCACGACATCCACTCCCTAGTCCAGTCATCAATATCGTTTTGAGGATACTCAATATTATCGTAAAGGTAGTATATACCTGCAGTAAAACCTTCCTTTACCAATATATCGCGAATAGCCGTCATTCTTTCATTACGGTTTTTTGTTCCTCCTTTTTCGATGAAAGTAATTCCTCCTACCCTAAAATCTACTGGCTCAAGTAGAGCATATACTTCCTTGTATATCTTGCACATACGAGTGAAAGTCTTTTCTGCGAAGCACTTTGCCTGCTTTGCATCACTATTTAACATTGCATTAAATAGTTCGTCGAAATCGGATATATCATCATCAGCCAACAAGCCTGTAGGATTCTCTTTATATTCCTCCCAGTTTGCCTCATTACTTTTTGCCCTGTTCACCCAAAATGGTATGGCAGCCATGTTCCCATTGTTATCCTTCCAAGCCTTGCAATAATCAGTGTATGCCTGTCTCCAACTTCTTTGTCTGTGTATCCAGTCTTGAGGTATGATATGGTCGAAATCCCAAGGTCTGTTTTTGTCTTCCCATAAATCTTGCCGTGCTGGGTCGTAATTAGGAAATCTCTTACACATATATTCCCGTTGCGCGTAGAGTAGCATTTCTTCGTTGTAAGAGACGGTTTCCCACAGCGGCCACCACGGCATACTGCCGCGCCCATTCCCATCAGGTCGCCAGTTCTTATCACCCTCTATTATAAACAAGCTCCTAAATGCTTCTGGCGACAACAAGGGGATAATCGTCCCTTTCACACACGACACCAACAACACTCGCTTTATAATGGTTCTCCATTCGTTTAGTGGATTGTTTGCCACAGCCTTGTATATACTATTTGCCACACCAAACTTATCGCCGACCATCCAGTGAAGATAGTAAGCCGTTGCTCGAAATAGTGCCTCTTCCTTTAATATCGGATCTATCTGTCCCTCTTCTTTCCACTTGGCAAATATCATCAGCAACAGGTACACTTCGGGCGACTTACGGGCAATTGTGGTTCTTAATACTTTAGGTATCTTATCATAATTGGTCAGCCAATGGTCTACTGTAACTAATATGTGGCTCATTATAGAGCCTTTCCCATCAGTACAATACAGTTCGTTTATTGCTTTACGTACACCATCGTCACCAGCCAACTTTCTGATTTTCGCCACAGATGGTGCTCGTTCAAGTCCCTTGCCCGTAGTAGAGAGTACGAGTTGGAAAGCCAATGATATCAGTGTATGCGGAGGCATGTAGAGTGTTGCCAATCTATCGTTCTCTTCCGTCAGTTCCGGCCAATAAGCCTTTACTGCTGAGTACATCAACTCGCTTTGGGTGATCGGTGTACCACCGGTGCCGATACGGTTGAAAAGTATCTCTATGTCCGAGAGTGCTCCGGCCTCACCTTTATCTTCGCTTTCATTTTCGATGGTCTCTTGGAGTATGTTAATGGTCGGAACCTTATAATGCGACAGTCTCTTGAATGCTTCATAGTACTTGACTATCAAGCCATCATTTATTTCGTCCACTTGTTTCAGCTTGAACTTTCTGGATGTTTTGTTTTCTTCTATTTTGTCCATGATACATTTCGCAAAGCCATCTTTGTCCTCACCATGCTCCTCACCTGCGACTATCATCCAGCACAGAGGAATGGGTAATCCCGATTCTATAGGATAAGTTTCAGTCAGGCTGATTGTGCCTTCGTATTCGTTGCCTGTGTTTACTCCAAATTCCTGAAGCGCAGCTCTCTTTTGCGCCGTATTAAGCGTAGTGCAGTCATCGTTAGCCTTATAACCCCAAGGGTGTGCCTTTGTGGTGGCACGAATGATGTATTTTCTGGTTGTCTTACTACTACCCCACACTTTATCATCGGGTTTTAGGTCAAACCATAAGATACAATCTTCGTGCGAGAAAGTACCATATCCCAAGGCCACAGCATTCCAACGTTGTTGCCCATCAATTAGGTTATATATATCTGTACCCTCTGTGTGCAAATGCGAAAGAGTGAAAGCACCGATAGGGAATTGGCGTAGGATAGAGTCCCACAACAACTCCACCTGATGGGGTTTCCATACTAACCCTCGTTGTATAGCCGGGATTTTTACTTCTGAATCGATCCTTGTCCAATTCGACATTTCTTTCAACGTCCATTCTGTTTTCATATAAACATGTTTTATTAATTAAATCATTTATTTTGCATAGAAACAATTGACATACATAGCTCCCCTCTCTTTTATCAGGATTATGACACCTATATTGTCTGATGAAAAGACTCTGTCTGATGAAAAGTAGCTGCATTTATAGTTTCCCTCCACAATTCTCCACCTTTTTCAATTCGCCTGCATCCTGTATCTCCCTTAGAAACAACCGTGCGCACATCTCGGCATCATTGCCTGCCCGGTGGTGTTGCCCGTAAGATATCTTGAATTGGTCGCAAAGGTAATCCAGACTGTTGCAACCGAAGTTGTATAGTCTGCGTGCGGCACGGAGGGAACAATAATAGGTAATGTCAGGCTTCTTAATGCCGTATAGTTCCAACGAATGACGGATGCAACCGATGTCAAAAGCGGCATTGTGGGCCACAAGCACTGGTATGTCTTTAAGGTATCCGCAGATTTCCGCCCACACTTCCGGGAATTCCGGTGAATTGACGGTATCATTCGGTCGGATACCGTGTATCTGCATGTTCCAATAACTGTAGCTGTTCCCTTGCGGACGGACAAGCCACGAACGGGTTTCTGCGATCTCTCCGTCACGCACCACGCAGATGCCCGCCTCACAGATGGAAGCACGTTTGCCCGTAGCTGTCTCAAAATCGATGGCTATGAAATTTATTCCTTGCATGGTTTATCCTCCTCTTTCCAAGTGTAATAGTCCAACATGTTTTTTGCAAAATTGCGCATTTCGTTGCGCACGGATTCCGGCTCCAGCACTTCTACTTGGTCGCCTTGGGCAAGAACCAACTGATAGAAGTCAAAAGTCGGCTTCAGATGGTATTCAAAGAGTGTGGACTCATCATCACCCTCTATCTCCCGTTGCGATTCGTGTAGAGGTAAAGTACGTAGATAGTCGGCAAAACCACCATAAGCCAAAAGCACGATACGTTGGATGGGGGCGTCTGAAGTGATTACTCCACAGCATCCTTCAAAATAGTGATTAATATCAAATTCCTTTTTCATCTTGAATGTCTTGCCCGTGTCCTGAATGTCTGAAATACGGTCGAGAGCATACACTCGGTAGACATCAGCAGGCTTAATGCCTTTCTCTTTGTTTCGCTCCGAATAGTACAGGCTACGTGCCACCACGTACCAACGACGCTTCGCAACTTTCAGGCAGTATGGTTCAATCTCAAACGTGCTGGGTTCCGGCTTGCCAAAACCTTGGTGCGTAATGCTTAATACTCGATTACGCCGCATGGCATCCGCAATGCAGGTCAGCCAAGTCTGTCCTGAAGGGATTTCTTCAAAAATAATTCGCTCTTCCAACTTATTGTCTGCCTTTATCTGATTCAATGTGGCGTATGAACTGATGAGCCAACTGCGCAGATTGTTTCCTTCGATGCGTTCCGGCTCATCAATATAATAACGGTATCCATCCTTCCGGTCACATTCTATATATACATCGAATATGTCTTTGATAGCCTTCTTGTGGTTATGAAAAGTCTTCAAAGGCAATTCCTCGCCATAACTCAGTCCGCTTTCCTGCCAAAGTTCGTTGATTTCCTCAAACGTCAAACGCTTATGTCTTCGCAGAATGTCCATCAGCCAGACATATCGTCCCAAAAGATTTGCTGCCATGCTACTATCATTTTATGGTTATGCCACAAAGTTACGTATTCTCCTGTGCCAAATCGTAGCCCAATCTTAATTTTTTCTCTTTTCCTGCATTTCTTTTATGTTATGCCGCGTTTTGGCATTTAAGACTCTTTACTTTGCGGCAGAATAGATGTTAAACCTTTTAATGACAAGTAGTATGGCAACAAAGAACTGGAACAACGATTTTATGGCTAAGGTATTGGAAGAAGCCGCATGGAAAGAACTGTCAAGCGAGTTTGCGTGGAATGAGCAACTGCTGGAAAAGTACAAGGACAAGGTGTCGTGGAAAGAGATTTCCGACAATCGGAACATTCTTTGGACTGTATCCATGATAGAGAAGTTCAAGAACAAAGTAGATTGGGATGAGCTTTCCGGTTCCGACAACGAACATCTGTTTACGGCTGAAAATCTGGGAAAATACAAGAATTGTTGGAACTGGTCTAAATTGTCGGGTAATTCAAGCGTGGAACTGACTCCCGCGCTCTTGGAACAGTTTGCCGAATATTGGGATTGGAGTGAAATCATCGACTGTTATAACCGGGATGATTTGTACAGCATGGAGTTTCTGGAGAAATACCAGGATTATATTCCGGCATCCGCCCTGCAGCGTTCACGCCTGTGGGATAAATTGGTTGAAGACGAAAAGAAACAATTAAAGATACGTATTCTTTCATAAAGTAAAATGAAAACGATAGAAAGCTGTTCCGTCCCACATGGTACCGGACGCATCACAAGGATGAAATCATCGGAAACATTCGTGATACGGTGGACATTATGAATGTGATAAAGCCAATCTATAATTTCAAAACAGCAGAATAATATGGACGAACCTAAGATGTTGTCAGGTTTAAGCCAAAGTGATTACAGCTATCCGTTGGCTGACGTGTCGTATTTGTCGGAAGAAGAGAAAAAGGATTTGCTAAGACGAGGGATGCGCAGGCCGAAGGAACTGTATTCCGATGAGGAGTTTGAACAATGGGTAACGGTATTTGCTGAATGGAACACATACAGCCACAGCAACGGCCATAAGCCTACGGAAGAAGAAAGAAACTCCGAAAAAATGGCTACCGCAAGTTATGAGCGTGGCTTGTGGTATCACCGCAAGCGTTTCAACGAATGGAAAAAAGAACATCTGCAACCGCTCATTGACGAGTTGGTGGAACATGCCGCCCACGACCCGCAATATGACTGGCAATATCTGTATGCTTTGGAGTGTGCCAAATTGCGTTGTATGAGGGCTTACTTCTCACATTCTTTGATAGCGAACGAGAATGGTAACTTCAGCTTCAACCGCTGGATAGATATTTGCATCAGCCTGCTGCAACATATCAAAGGAGATGGCCTGCACATCTCCCGGCAACAGATTGAACGAATGAATACCAGAAATGTAAAGAATATAGTTCCTTCCACTCTAGTGGGCGCTTATGAAGAAGCGCCTGCACCAAGTGATGAAGAAGACGGCCTTCCCGACAAGTTCTATTATGGCGAGAAGATATATGTCCGCAAGATGGAGCGGCTATATTACCGGATACGTCTTTACAAGATGAGGGAGTGGTGGGAGTAAAACAAACATTATCGGCAATAACCCTAAGATAAGACAGGGACATCGGTATATTGGCGTCCCTGTCTTAAACTTATTTTTTGTTCAATAACAGCGTAACCTTTACTTCCTCTTTTTCATAATTTTCTGTCTGCGTACCAAACAACATGTTTGTGTATCCAAGATGTTGCATCACGGATTTACGGAAGGTCTCAAGCTCCGTTTCATCCAGCGGGCAGTGAGAAGGACAACGGATGAAGATAACGGCACTGTCATACTTCGTAAGGTCGAGCAGCTGATATTGGGTCATTGACTCCAGAATGTAGGTGAGGCGTGAATCTGAGTTCTGCGTAACCGAGTGGTAATCATACTGTCTGCCGTATTGGACATTGAGTAGAAACTCCACATCGTTTCGCCGGAAACTGCTACCTTCGGCAGAAAGTGTCCTTACCAAATTCTCTCGTGCGGCCATTTTGCGCAGATATTCTTCCCGTTTGTCTTGACGGTATTCTCGCTTTCGTTTTGAGCGGTTCATGCGATTATTAAAGAAATCGCGCGCGTTTGTCCACGTAACATAACGCCGTCCGTCCTTCCCCTTGCTGCGTAGTCGGCGTGGAGTCTGATGCCGCCAGATGCTTTCCTCCAGTTTATCCAAAGCAACTTCATACTTATTAGTCAAAACCTTTGGCCCAAATTTTCTTTGCCATGTTTCTTCTCTTTCGTCAGGTGAGAATCCCCAATAAGTGATTTCCCACAAGCAATGCATGGCAAGCTCTTCATCAGTGAGGTGTATATCATCGGCCACGACAATTTCTTTGGCCAAATCTTCTTCCCAAGTACAGTCGTGCATCGGGCTTACGCCAATCCATTTTTCTTCATCTTCCCATTCTCCGCCATGCCATTCTACAAAGATTTTACCTTCAAAATTATTTGCAGGTTTCATGTTACGAAGAATGTCGTATGCCTCGCGGAAGTCATAGAGGTTGTCCAGATGTTCTGGCTCGTGTTTCTCCAGATCCGGAAGAAGCTCGTCGAAGCCGACTTGCGTTAGTAATTCTTTTAGTGTCATAATTAATAGTTATTTATAGTAGAATGTTATACGATAACAAGCTTATTATCATTGCCTAATGTGACCTCCTGCCCAGGTTTAATGGGCAGAGCCAAGTTATAATCGAGCAGGAACTTATTGCCGGAGTTTAGTTCATTCTGCGTATCATACCGGACAGAATAAACCTTGTTTTCCCATCCAAAGGGGACTCCGTTATATTCTTGGGCGAAGCGCACGGCATACATCGTGCCGCTGATGATGGGACATTGAGCCACGATGACCGATTGGGTCAAGACAACTTGCATACGGCAACGCGCCACCAGTCTTGTGGGATTAGCTTTCACGCCGAAAGGATGTTCGGAAAGGATGGCTCCGCCCTTGGCGATTATTTCATCCTGTAAAGACTTGTTCACCTTGGGATGCGTGATGTCCAGGCCCGAGGCCACCACTGCGATTGTCTGTCCGCCCGCATCAAGACAACCCCGGTGGGCAGCCGTATCGCATCCCAAGGCCAAACCACTGATGACGATATGTCCTTGTTCACCCATCTGTTTGGCAAGTCCGTATGCCATGTCCAATCCATCTTTGTCCGCAGCACGGGCACCAATGATAGCCACATTGTCTTCACGGTTGAGTAAATCCTTATTCCCTAGCACGTGGACGAGCAGCGGTGCATCTTGGCATAAATTGCGGAAGTGATGAGGATACGCTTCCTCATGATAAGGGATGGTAATCACTCCTGCTTTTGTCTGCCTGTCCAATATCCGTTTTGCCTTGTCGAGTTCGCGGATGGACATGGAAGCCGTTTCTTTCAATGAATATCTTTCGCCTTCCATGTCTTCATATAGTTGCTTGGAAGAATACCCCAACAATTGCAGGCATAATAGTTCTTCTACTGAAAGGCAAGAAACCCTCCATGCCTCTATTTTATTTTGCCCCTTCTTGACAGTCTCTTTCCAATCTTCTCTATTTTTCATAAGACGATATTTAGAAGCTGTTTTGAATTTATCGTGCGATGATTTGGGATGAGTTTTTGAGGCATTTTCGCTTCTGTGATGAGGAAGATAGCGGGCTATCTGACGAAGAACAGGAGCGGAAAGGACCAAAAAATCGCCCAAAGCACACACGAAAACGGATACATCAAGCCAAGAAAAACTTTTTGGAGAAATTCAAAACAGCTTCTTATTTTGCGGCAAAGGAAACCTTTCGATGCGCCGAATCGGAGCATAGGCTGATTATTTTTTTCGTCTGCTTTCGTTTGCATTACTCTACATGTGGTTCGAAAAATTATAATAGAAATAAAAATATCTCCGCCTTGTGCTGCGATTTGGCACTTTCATGACGGATATTTGCACCATCAAACCAAATAGGAGGAATAGAATGAAACTGGCAGAAGCATTAAGCATCCGCGCTGACCTGCAAAACAGAATCGACCAATTAAAGAGCCGACTGAAGTACAGCGCCAAGGTGCAGGAAGGTGACCAACCTTCTGAGAACGTGAACGAATTGTATAAAGAATTGGATGAATGCCTTTCGCAATTCGAGGGGATTGTTTATCGGATTAACCACACCAACATGCAAACCGTGCACGAAGGAGAAACTCTCACTCAAATGATTGCCCGCAAAGACGCATTGAAGTTGCGTCTGACAGTAATGCGCGACCTCTTGAAGCACGTTGTTGAAAATGACCGTTACGGACGACAGGAGATAAAATATGTCCGCACGGTGGATGTGGGTGAATTGAGAAGGGTGACGGACAACTATTCCAAACAACTCCGAAGTCTGGATATGAAGCTACAAAGCCTGAATTGGTCAGTTGATTTAATTTAATAAAATAAGGTGTAGTCCTTCTTTTATCAGGCAATGGCGGCACTTCTTTGTCGTATGACAGGGGCAACAAACCAAGGTGGCAGCTGGTAGAGGCATGGTTATTACTGCGCATCTCCAACACAGCGTACAAACGCATTCACGCATACGACCCCTGGGGGAAGATTATTACGCATTACCTTGTGCCGATTGTTTTTGGAAAGAGGACGAGGGTGGGTTGAGGGGATTAGTATCATGATAAAAAATAGTGTTATGACATTCAAGGAACTGTTTTCGCAATTCAGTTTTGCCGAAATCAGACCGGCATTCCTGAATTTATGGCAGACCAACGAACCGAAACTGGTCGAACATCTCGATTTGGACAAATGGGAAAGAATTTATCAGAACGTCCAAGCGTTGGAGACAAAATCATCCCAATATTATATCCGCTTAGTATGGCGGTGGGAAACCTGTAGCCCGATGATAGATATGAACTGTTCTGTATACGACAAAGCAGACAATCACCTCGACTGCCCTATGGCCTGCTACCCTTCGTGGTCGGAAATAGCTGGTATGGAAGTGGTGGTAGAAAAAGATATCGTGATCACGCCACAAGAGCTTGTCGCAGGCTTGCTGTGGGAAATCACTTACTTTGGCGGGACGGAAGAGATGGCGGAAGAAAATCGGAAAAGAATATTCCAATATCAAGGGGCAGTAATGGATACATCGAAAAGACTTTGACTAACTAACTTATTATAATAAATTGTTGCTTATATGGAAGAGAATGATTCAACTAAGCCTGTGTTTGACTTTTTTGACTTTCAACCCAAAACTTGTTCCTTCTCAATAATCGGAATTGGGGGCGGAGCCGGAAGAATTGTGGAAAAAATGCAGAAATATGAACTGCCGGATACGAATTTATACGTGTTTGGTATGAATAAAAAGGAAATGAGAGAATTATCTCTCGCTCATAAGTATCTCATTGGCACTGACGGATTAGGAAGTGGAAAGGACAGACGTTTGGCAGAGGCAGAATGTAAGAAATCGTTGCCGTGTTTAAAGCAAATACTTGCAGACAAACTTGTGTCTATTTTTATTGTATGCTTGGGCGGAGGAACAGGAGAAGGATGTATCAAACATTTTCTTCAGAAAGCCGTTGATTTGAAAGTTAAGGTAAAACTGGTAGTTGCCACTTTGCCGCATTCGTCTGAGGGTATGGAAAAGAGAAGGAATGCTGTAAAGTTGCTTGGTGAATTGGAAAAAATTGCTGACGGAATTTTCGTTGTGGATTATGATGCGTTGCCTTGCCATACGCTTTCTGAACTGTTTGAAGAAGCAAACAAAAGAGTCGCTAATATCGCGAACTCGTTTTTCAGTCTGATAATAAAGCACAGTCTGATTTGTTTTGACCTTAATGATGTGAGAAGTTTCTTGGGTTATCATTCTTGTACAAAGTTTATTGACTACTTTACATTATCAGGAAGCGTTGATTATTTGAAGGCTGAATTAAAAAATATACGAAAATTCCTTCCGGCAAAATATGTTTCATTAGAGGATGTTTCTAATTTAATCTTTGCTCTTTATTATAACAGGAAGGTTGACGATGATGATAATGACCCTGTCCGTGAACTTTTAAATGTTTTCCATGATTGTATAGAGATGAAACAGGAAAGCACTCAGATAAAATGGACGATGTTTGACGTTCCAACCATGCCGACAGGCATTTTTCGGATAGACATTTTTACCAAATGCAATTAATGGTTATTATGGAAAAAATAAATGAAGTATTCTTCAGTGAACATGGACTAACTTCCACATCGGCATCGCATTTGGCGGATTTGGCACAAGAAGTCATAGCTGGGAATGAGGCAAAGTTGAAAAACATGACTTTTGTGACCACAAAAGTCGATATTGTAGGTTCGGCTTCCGAATCGGGGAAAACCATCTGTGTCGGCTATGACGGGAATATGCTAGCCCAGGTGCGTCCGCTTTTGGAAAACATAGCTGCAATGAACGCTTTTTGCGCTTGGATGAGGGAAGCAGTCAAGGCTAAAGACAGGGAATTGAAACAAGTAGCAAACTTTACATTTGAAGAATGGTGTACGTTTCAAGGAGTCGAAATACCTTCCAGTCCATCCTATCCGAAGGAAACGACGGAAGCGGATATCATCGCTCAGATGAATATCAAAGAGCGTAACCGCTATCTGCAATTGGAAGCCATAGCTGCTACTATTGGAAAATACATCCATCCCGGAGGCCAATTTTCTTCTGCTCGTGAAGAACTCCAAAACGGAATCATGAAGCCATACAGCACCGATGGCAATGGAAAAGACACACTGATTTATGCTCATGTCCCTTCCGTCGAACCGCAAAAAGTAGAAGAAGTGTTTTTCGAGCTTCAAAAATGGCATCGTCAGAATGAACGGGAACTGAACAAAATGAAGTTTGCTATCAAAAAACAAGCCGAGAAACAGACTTTAGAAAATACTCATCAGTTCAAGCAGGAATTAGAACGTGAAAAACAATGCTACATGGCGTTTTTCACCCAATACAAAGAATGGCAACTGAAAGAGCAGGAACGCATCTCTAAGTTGAAAATCAATGTACCGGAAGCCTTGCAAGAAACTTATGACCGCCTGAGTCGGCTTGAAGAATAAAGAACAAGGTGTCGCGAACCAGCATCTCAATGGATGCCAATCACGGCTTTGATGGGGCAGGAGGTTGTCGCTTTTATTTAGGAATTAGAACATAGAATGTCTAACTAACAAACGGCGGATGTTTATGGGTATAAAAAACATCCGGTCTTGGACTTTGGCTTTACCTGTGTCTTTGTCTTGGTATTCCTGCAAAAGGAATGCCGTATTGACAATCTCTGCCCCTAACTTAAATTGGAATATAATGGAACATTTGAGAAATGTATTAGGTCGACCGAAAAGAAAATTCACATCTTGGGAGAAGGTTTATATTGGTTTTATGACAATCATTCTATCGTGCAAAATAGTATTATATATTTTTTGCAGATTACAGAATGAGCTAAAAGACTAACGAGAGATTGCCATATCCAGATGAATTCTTATCTCTATGATATGCGATAAAAACAGGTTTCCGACTTCAGTCAAAATATGGTCTTCTATGCTTACCTTTACATTGAGTTTGTCGCAAAATTATAAATTATTTGCGGCAACGATACTATCCCTCGCTTTCCATCGGACTGCTAAAGGCCTATCTGAGTAATATTTACATGTTCAAAAGAATTTTTAGCAAGTCCGGTATGAAACCGAACAGAACTTTTAATACTAAACTTATCAAAGAACTATTTGGCATAGTGGCAGAAGCCGCTTAGCCGATATGTTGAATTCTTAACGGACTATTATTAAGAGACAGTTTTGAATTAATCAAAGAAAAATGCTATGGGCATCTAATCAATTGGGTAATCAAATTCCAAAAGGTAATCAAAACAGTTGGAGTTTCTGATTGGGTTGCGTTATCAATCCAGATAGCTTCCTTTTATAGTTTCCATCTCAAAACCGTACGTTCTTGATATGGAAACCGTATGTTTTCGATATGGAAACCGTACGGTTTCCATATGGAGAACGTAAAAAGAAGACAGCCTGAAACAGATACTGAACCTTTCAATCATACATTGATTCGTATATGCCAAACTTATCGGAGAAATTAAGAAGCTGTTTTTTCGCTAGCACATTACAAACATGGAACTTATATTGTGTGATGTATAAATGATGTTATGCAACACATACGGATTACGCTTTTTCTTTTGCAGACAGGCATGAACAAAAAAGACCTGTGAAAAAACAATTTTTCCACAATTTTGATTCTATATTTTCATACATTTGCTACGATACGTTAACAATGTATGCTTGCATACGTTATTAACCCTTTATTAATCTTTTATTTAATATATGCGTAAGAATGGCTAGTAAGATGAAATCTATGCGTTATGTGCTGCTGTTTTTTGCAGCGATGATATCGCTTAGCGTATCAGCGCAAAATGTAACCGTAAAAGGTACAGTGAAAGACAATACAGGAGAAACTGTTATCGGTGCTTCTGTAGTAGAGAAAGGAAATACCACCAATGGAGCAATTACGGACCTTGATGGTAATTTCACGCTTACCGTTCCTTCTGATGCAACTTTGGTGTTTTCTTACATCGGAATGAAGACACAAGAAGTGGCAGTAAAGGGGCGGACTATCTTGAATATAACAATGGATGATGACTCTCAGGCGTTGGAAGAGGTTGTTGTCATTGGTTATGGTTCTGTAAGGAGAAAAGACCTGACCGGTTCTGTGGCTACGGTCGATGCAGACGTACTGACAGCAGTTCCGGTAGCTTCGGCCACAGAAGCCTTGACAGGTAAGATGGCTGGTGTACAGATTACCACAACAGAAGGTTCGCCTGATGCAGAAATGAAAATCCGTGTACGTGGTGGAGGCTCTATCACAGGCGATAACAGTCCTCTGTTTATCGTAGACGGTTTCCCGGTAGAGTCTATTTCAGATATCCCCGCTTCGGAAATAGAAGATATCACTGTACTGAAAGATGCATCTTCTACTGCTATCTACGGTTCACGTGGTGCCAATGGTGTTATTCTGGTCACAACTAAATCGGGAAAAGAAGGTAAGGTCAGCGTCAGTTATAATGCCTATTATTCGTGGAAGAAAATTGCCAATACAATGGATGTGCTCGACCCTTATGATTATGCCAAGTGGCAATATGAACTGGCTTTGCTGAAAGATGACTTGACTTCGTACGAACAATATTTCGGGAAGTATGAAGACATGGATATGTATCAAAATATACCTTATAATGACTGGCAAGACTTGACATTCGGCCGTACAGGGCATACGTTTAATCATAACCTGAATATCAGCGGTGGTACGGAACGTATCCGCTATTCGTTCAGCTATGCACACATGAACGATAAAGCCATCATGGAAGGTTCGAATTATAAGCGTGATAACTTCAGTCTGAAACTGAACACGAAGCCTACCAAGAACACAACACTGGATTTCTCCATCCGTTATTCGGAAACCGATATCCGAGGTGGTGGTGCCAATGAAACAAGCAGTACGTTGGATACAGACAAGCGTTTGAAGTATTCTGTTATCTATACGCCGATACCTTTGGCAAATCTGGATGAATCGGCAGGTAGTGCCGACGATGACTTGGGTAATCTATATCATCCGATAACCGCCATTTGGGACAACGACCGTATGAAAGAGCGCAAGACCCTGAATATGAACGGTAGTTTTGGCTGGGAAATATTCAAGAATTTCAAGGTAAAAACTGAATTCGGTTATGATGATTACCGCAATAATGACCAACGTTTTTGGGGTACAACTACCTATTATATAAAAAACACACCGGCTGCAGCCAATCAAGGACATCCTGCTATCCGCATCAACAATTTGTTCCGTCACCGTTTCCGGAATACAAATACCATCAATTATGATTTTGAGAAAGTACTTAAAAACAAAGACCATAGTTTGAATCTGTTGGTAGGGCACGAATGGATTATAACCAAGGAAAACGAGCTGGAAAATGAAGTTCACGGATTTCCAGACTGGATTTCGGCTACAGAGGCGTGGAAACTGACAAATATTCAGGGTACCACTCCTTATAACATAGAAAATACATTAAATCCAGACGATAAGTTGTTTTCGTTCTTCGGACGCGTCAATTATAATTACAAAAGCAAATATTTGTTGACTGCAACATTCCGTGCCGATGCCTCTTCCAAATTTTCGGAAGACAATCGTTGGGGATTTTTCCCGTCGGCTGCTGTTGCATGGCGTATTTCGTCTGAATCTTTTATGGAAGGTGCCAAGAATTGGCTGGATGACTTGAAGTTGCGTTTCAGTTATGGTACTGCAGGAAATAACAACATCCCGTCAGGACAACTCGTACAGGTGTACAACAGTAATACGACTTCGTGGATTAACGGTTTTAATAATTATTGGGCACCCAGCAAGACCATGGCAAATCCAGACTTGAAATGGGAAACAACCATTACTCGTAACTTAGGATTGGATTTCACATTATTCGGTGGCAAGCTGAACGGTACAGTCGAAGCTTACTTGAATACGACTAAGGACTTGCTGATAAACTTCCCGGTCAGTGGAACGGGGTATGATACCCAATACCGTAACATGGGAGAAACTCAAAATAAAGGTATTGAAGCTACTATTAACTGGACTATTGTCAACAAGAAAAACTGGGGAATCAGCTTGAATGCCAATATCGGTTTCAACAAGAATGAAATCAAGGATTTGGGAATTATGCAGGATTTCGGACAAGATACCAGTTGGGCTTCTTCTGAAATCGGTCAAGATTTCTGGATTGCCAAAGGCGGGTCTGTAGGTGAGATGTTAGGCTATCGTTCGGCAGGACGTTATGAAGTGAGTGATTTCGTAGGTTACGATGCTGCATCAGAAACATGGATACTGAAAGAAGGTGTTGATGACTGTACTGCGGTAGTGGGGACATTACGTCCAGGTATGATGAAACTGAAAGATTTAAGTGGCGACGGAGTAGTGACTGGAGGTTATGAAGACCGTGAGATCATTGGCGATGCCAATCCGGTAGCAACCGGAGGTTTCGGAATCAATGCGCGTGCATACGGTTTTGATTTGAGTGCCAATTTTAATTTCAGTATCGGCAACGACGTTTACAATGCCAACAAAATCGAGTACACCATGACTGGCAAATACCAGTACCGTAACATGACTACGGAAATGGCTGACGGAAACCGTTGGACTAACTTGAATCCGGACGGAACCATTTGTAATGACCCGGAACAGCTTGCAGCCATGAATGCCAATACCACAATGTGGTCTCCTATGACTCAACGCATGGTATTCAGCGACTGGGCGGTAGAAGACGGTTCATTCCTGCGCCTGAACACTTTGACATTAGGCTATACATTGCCGGAATCTTTGATGAACAAAGTACACATCAAGAACCTGCGCTTCTATGTGACAGCTTATAATGTATTCTGCCTTACAGGTTACTCAGGCTTCGATCCGGAAGTATCTACTGCCTTGCAGACGAATCTGACTCCGGGGGTAGATTATTCTGCTTATCCCAAGAGCCGCCAATTCGTCATTGGTGTTAACTTGAATTTCTAAACCCGTAAATTAAGACAATATGAAAAAATTATTTTATATACCTCTATTAGCGTTGTTGGCATGCGGTATAAGCTCCTGTGATATGGAAGCTCCCTCACAGTCATCAATGGACTCATCGCTTATTTTTTCGCAGTATGAGATGGCAGAAGCTGCCGTTATGGGTATTCATCAGTCATTCGGAGAAACCAATTCTTATCGTGGACGCTACTTGCCTTACTATGGCATCAATAGCGATGTGGAATGGATTAATGGTTTGGAAGCCAGCGGTATCAATGACGGAGGGAAGAACGACCTCGCCACTTATAATGCCCAGCCTTCCAATTCACAGATGAATACAGACAATAATGCATATGCTAAGTTTTACGAAGGTATCGAACGTGCCAACAAGGCGATCGAAGGCATACGTGCATACGGCAATTATGAAAACAACCCTGACATGGCACACCTGCTGGGAGAAGCTTTGACCTTACGGGCTGTCATCTATCTTGACTTGATTAAAGGCTGGGGAGATGTACCTGCACGTTTTTCTTCTATCACATCAGAAACGATGTACCTTCCGCGGGCTGACCGGGATGAAATATACAAACAACTGTTGGCTGACCTGCTGGAAGCAGAAAACTATGTATATTGGCCTAATGAGTCCAACATAACCCAGACTACCGAACGTGTAAGCAAGGCTTTTGTCAAGGCACTTCGTGCTCGAATCGCTCTTTATGCAGGAGGCTACAGCCAACGTGTCGACGGCATACGGTTAAGCAATGACCCGGACCTGGATCGTACCGCCATGTATACCATCGTACGTGACGAATGCCTTGATGTGATAGCACAATATCCGAATCTGGCTTCACTTCCGTTTAAAGATAACTTTACGAATTTGTGCCAGGATGTAGTTACCGCCGGGCAAGAGTCTATTTGGGAGATTCCTTTCTCGGAAGGACGTGGCCGTGTACTTTATACATTAGGGGTAGAACATCAGGCGAAAGACCAGTATACCCAACAGAACAAAGGCGGTGTGAACGGTCCTCTTCCTACTTTATTTTATGATTATGATGTAGATGACATACGCCGCAACATCACCTGTGCCCCTTTCAGGTGGTCGCAAACATTGACCAACGGACGCAGTACACAAGAGCTGGCTTCATTAAAAGAATGGAACTTCGGAAAATTGCGTTACGAATGGATGAGCCGCATCGTGACTTCTACTAATGATGACGGTGTAAACTGGCAATACATGCGTTTGGCAGATGTCTATTTAATGGCTGCAGAAGCTGTTAACGAACTGGAAGGTCCGGCAAATGCTGCCCAATACATGCGTCCGGTGCTGGAACGTGCATTACCATCAGACAAAGTTTCCGCTTATATGAATACAGCTACTGCCAGCAAAGAATCGTTCTTTGATGCCATTGTAGAGCAACGCGGATTGGAATTTGCCGGAGAATCGTTGCGGAAAGCTGACCTGATACGCTGGAATTTGTTAAAGACCAAACTGGACGAGGCCAAGACCAAGATGAAACAACTGGCACGACGTGAAGGAAAATACGCCGACTTGATAGATAAAGTCTATACATACCAGACAGTAGTAAACGAGGGAGAGGCAAGCGAAATTGTGAACGCTATTCCTGCAGGTGCTTATACCTCCATCGAAACCATTGATGGCATGACTGATATTTTCGTAATTTACGGTTTGAATTATGGCGATACGGAAACGGTCGGTGAAACCTTGCTGGACCAAGGATATACAAGTACGACATGGCTGGGAACCGACAAATTGGAAGATGCCAAGGTGGACGTACTTTATGTGAATAATCCGGATGAAAATCAATATTGGCCTATCTGGCAGATATTCGTGGATAATAGCAATGGAATGTTAACGAATGATTAAAAACACATGATTATGAATAAGCTGAAAAAATATACCTATTTGTTGGGAGTTGCTTTGGTGGCTCTTGCTACGGCTTGCGAAGACCAAAGCGAAGAAGTGCTGAGCATTGACTATAGCCGTTACTTTGCTCCTATCAATCTGGAAGCAAGAGTTGTAAACCGCACGGACGTTCGTCTGACCTGGACTCCTAGCCAAGGCGCGACAAGCTATAATATTGAACTATTTGCCAATGATAGCCTGACTTTTGCAGGTACAGCAGCTTTGACATTCGACGGAATTACGGCGGACGACCTTCCTTATGTTATTTCCGGACTGGAAGGTGAAACTCAATATTCGGCACGTGTACAGGCAGTAGGTGAAGACGAAAGCAAGACTTCGAAATGGAGCGGCGTATTTTTCGAGACCGATGCTGAACAGATACTGGAAACCGTAACCGAAGCCGACCTTACCTACAATTCAGTCACTTTACGTTGGCCTGCAGGACAAACGGCAACAGAAATCGTGCTAAGTCCTGCCGATGTGCCTGCACATACAGTCACGTCCGAAGAAATAGCAGCCGGACAGGCCACTATCACCGGTCTGAAACCGGAAACGGAATATACCGCCAAACTGATGAACGGTAACAAGACCCGAGGCTCGCAAACCTTTACAACATTGATTGATTTGGCGGGCGCTACAGCAATTAGTCCCGAAGATGACTTTGTTGCCATCCTGGAAGGAGCCGAAGACGGTGCGTCCTTCGCATTTTATCCGGGCACCTATACCGTACCTGGCGAAGAAGGTGGAGTTGGTAAGTTGAATATCAAGGCAGATATCGAACTCAAAGCTGTACGTCCAAGCGACCGGCCGGTTATCAATGGTTGCATTACACTCAATGAAGGAGCATCGTTGAGCCTGAGCCAGATTGTCATGGATGGAACAGGTACAGACGGTAGCCAGGCTTTCGAATACAAAGATGAAGGCACGTATGGACATTTGATGATTAATGATTGTGAAATCCGCAATTATGTGAAAGGCCTGTATTATGTCAACGTAACTGCCTCTATCAATGAAATCACCATCAACAATAGCCTGATGCACGGAATACAGTGCAGCGGTGGCGATATGTTCGATTGCCGCAAGGGATACATTGCCACACTGAACATCACAAACAGCACCATCTGGAACAGTTGTGCCGATCGTGACTTCATACGCTATGATGATGCTTCCGGCGACTTTGCCGGTGCTGCCCCTGTCATTACAGTCGACCATTGTACGATTGACGGTGCAAGCAATGACAGCAGCCGCCGTTTGCTTTACGTACGCTTCAAGGGCAATAGCATTAGCTTTACTAACAACATGGTTTCCAATATGCCGAATTGTGGCAGAGGATTCTCCGACAACAGCAATACGGCAGAACCTACATTCGAAAACAATAATTACTTCAATACGAAGAACCTTGTTTCAGATGGAGGAGACGGCAAAGCCAAGTTCTTCGACGCCGATGGTACAACGCTTGACCCGGGGTATGCAGATGCTGCAAACGGTGACTTTACATTAAGTAATGAAGAGTTGATTTACAACCAGGTAGGCGATCCTCGCTGGTATTGAGCTATGATTTTATAAGAAGACACATCGCTTCTATAAACTGATTGAAAGAAGGAAGCCGGTTCATAACCTAACCGGTTTCCTCCTTTCTGTTTTTACATAAAAAATTATAGCTGCACCGCCCGATGCATATAGGTGCATTGGCTTATACAGATAGAATCGGGGGCTTATGCAAATATTTACCTTCAAACATTTGTAAACCACAAGGTAAATACGTATTTTTGTCTGGCTAAACTAAAACTATTTGCGTTATGAAAAAGATTTTATCGACTCTTATGGTGGTGGCCTGCCTGTGGATAGCCATACCGGCACAGGCTCAATTGAAGTTCGGCTTAAAAGGAGGTCTGAACATTTCCACCCTCACCTTTTCAGAAGATGTGTTTAAAGGAGACAACCGGACCGGATTCTTTATCGGACCGATGGCTGAATTTACCATTCCGGTAGTGGGACTGGGCATTGATGTGGCTGCCCTGTATAACCAGTCTAAAGGAAAGGCGAATTATTATGAAGAAGGAGTATCTCAAAACAGGACATTGAAAACAATAGAAATACCTGTCAACTTAAAATGGACGTTTGGACTGGGAAGTACCTTCGGAGCTTATATTGCGGCGGGACCCCAATTCGGCTTCAATGTCGGCAGCGGACTTTTCAATATCGGTTCGGAAACATTTGATATGAAGAAATCTTATACTACCTTCAATGTGGGAGCAGGTGTAAAACTCATTCAGCATTTGCAAATCGGATTGAACTATAACTTCAGCATCAACAAAGTGGCGAAAGCCGTGATAGAAGATTATGAAGGCACGGTAGACATGAAGAAAAACACGTGGCAGGTATCACTGGCATATATGTTTTAAGCATTTTCCCCAATAAGGAGTTGAAAAGGAGTTATTTCAGGGAGTTAAAGGGAGTTAGAAGCCAATACTTTTGCTCATGGAAGCCATAACAGGATTATTGGCCTTTAACTCCTGCCGAAGACATAACTCCTTCTAACTCCCTTTTATGCTATGGGCATTTTTGTCTTCTGTGATGAATTTAATTAATCAGGAATAGTTGCTTATGCTTATGCTTACGCATCTATATGCGTGTGTCTGCAAATAGAGAAGTTGAATATGCCCCTACATGGCATCGTATTAAGTCAGTCACACGGGAAAACCACTCCCCACGATTTCCGCAATTCGTCCATTTGTCTCATGATGCGAAGTGTTTCTGCATGCGGCATATAAGGAGATTCCAGCCAACCTTTTTCAATGGCCTCGATGGAGGCATATACTTGATATTCAAATCCTGTGATACATTGCGGGGCATAATATACGGCAGATACATTGTAATCGTCATCTATTACCCGTACCGATTGTGGGCAATTGATATTCTCTACAATGAGTTGTCCCTTATCTCCGCTGATGACTCCCATACGGTCGCTCTTGGCATAAATACTCGACTGGAGCGAAGCCATTTTCCCGTCTTTGTAGAACAAAGTGATGTTTTCTTGTGCATCCACTCCTGTATCGGCCAGCAGGCAAGAAGATTCCATCCGTTCTATTTCGGTGCCGAATGCCATAGCGGCAAAGTTAAGTGTATATACGCCAATGTCCAGCAAGGCACCTCCCGCCAGTTCCGGACGTTGGATGCGTTCTTTGTACGATACCGGATAACTAAGGTTTGCCGAGAGTGTATAAGGTGTACCGATTATGCCGCTATGTATCAGTTCCTGTATTTTGAGCGAGAGAGGCAAATATCGTGTCCAGATAGCCTCGGTAACAAAGACTCCTTTCTCTTTGGCATATGCCAGCAAAGATTCGGCTTGGCGTGCATTGGCGGTGAAAGACTTTTCGCACAATACCGGTTTCCCTTTTCCGATGCACATTCGTGCCTGCTCGTAATGGTGCGAATGCGGAGTAGCTATATAGATAAGGTCTACTTCCGGGTCGTTTGCCAGTTCTTCGTAAGAGCCGTATGCTTTGGCAAACTGCCATTCACGGGCAAAATGTTCTGCTTTTTCTTTACTGCGCGAAGCGACGGCATAACGGGCCACTCCTTTCATTCCTCCCAAGGTAGTTGCCATCTTCTGAGCTATTCTGCCACAACCGATGATACCTATTTTATAAACTTTCATATTGAATTAACTATAAGATGAAACAATGAGTCGGATGCAAAGCTATTAAAAGTTTCCAAAATATCTCAGCAAGATGCACGGGTTTTTGTAACTTTGCGGCATGAAAAAGTTTGCAGATGTCATAGTGCCGTTGCCTATCCTGGGGCAATATACGTATGCTGTTCCGGCAGAGTTGGAAGGAAGAGTATGCGCAGGCATCCGTGTCGTTGTTTCATTCGGCAAAAAGAAATATTATACGGCTATTGTGACACGCGTGCACGAAGAAGTTCCAGAAGGATATGAGACCAAGGAGATTGTAGAAGTGCTCGATGAAAAACCTGTATTGCTAAAACGGCAATACGATTTCTGGCAATGGATAGCCGATTATTACCTGTGCACGTTGGGCGATGTCTATAAGGCTGCCCTACCCTCGGGGATGAAGCTGGAAAGCGAGACTCTAGTAGTCTACAATCCTGAATTTGAAGCGGATTCCATCCTTCCTGAGAAAGAACAATCTGTGCTTGATGCCCTGACCCTTGATAACGAACAATGCATTACCCAACTGGGAAAAATCACCGGCATCAAGAACATACTTCCTGTTATTCATAGCCTGCTGAAGAGAAATGCCATTTATGTCAAGGAGGAACTGAAACGTAGCTACAAGCCACGTACCGAGGTTTTTGTGCGTTTTCCACAGACGATACAACAGGAAGCAGACCTGCATCGGCTGTTCGATGCGCTTGCACGTGCTCCTAAACAGCTGGCTGCTTTGATGAAATACGTAGAACTTTCAGGATGGGTGCGTCCTGGCAGCTTTCTGAAAGAAGTATCACGCAAGACTTTGCTGCAAGAATCGGGAGTGACCCCTGCTGTATTGTCTGGCCTGGTGGATAAAAAAGTATTTGAATTATACCATCAGGAAATAGGAAGACTGGCAAAAGGTGTTTTGGATACAGTTCCGCTAAACCCGCTTAGCATGGCACAGCAAAAAGCATACGAGCAAATAATCGGGTCGTTCGCTACAAAATCCGTATGCTTGCTTCATGGAGTGACCTCCAGTGGTAAGACGGAAATTTACATTCATTTGATTAGACAGGTTATCCAGAGTGGCAAACAAGTGTTGTATTTGCTGCCCGAAATAGCCTTGACCACTCAGATAACCGAACGGCTAAGGCGGGTATTTGGCAACCGGCTTGGAATTTATCATTCCAAATTCCCGGATGCCGAACGGGTAGAAATCTGGCAGAAGCAGCTTTCCGAAAACGATTACGATATCATATTGGGTGTACGTTCGTCCATATTCTTGCCTTTCCGTCGGTTAGGGCTGGTCATCGTTGACGAAGAGCACGAGAACACCTATAAGCAACAAGAACCGGCACCGCGCTATCATGCCCGTAATGCTGCCATGGTGCTGGCTTCATTGTTCGGTGCAAAGACATTACTGGGGACTGCCACTCCCAGTATCGAGACCTATTACAATGCCCTTCAGGGGAAATACGGCCTGGTGGAACTAACCGAGCGTCACCAACAGATTCAGTTGCCGGCAATCGAAGTGGTAGACATCAAGGAACTGGCACGCAAGAAACGGATGACGGCACAATTTTCTCCTTTGCTTTTACAAAAGATCAGGGAGGCGTTGGAGCAAAAGGAACAGGTCATCCTGTTTCAGAACCGGCGAGGATTTGCCCCGATGATAGAATGCCGTACATGTGGCTGGATACCAAAGTGTAAAAACTGCGATGTGAGCCTGACTTATCATAAAGGATTGAACCAGTTGACGTGCCATTACTGCGGGTATGCCGAACCCATACCGAAAGCATGCCCGGCATGTGGAGGAGTGGAACTGGTCAGTCGGGGGTTCGGAACCGAGAAGGTGGAAGACAGCATCAAGGAAATCTTTCCCGAAGCACGTATTGCCCGGATGGACCTGGACACGACCCGTACCCGTACTGCATACGAAAAAATTATCGCTGATTTTGAAGAAGGAAAAACCGATATCCTTATCGGAACCCAAATGGTATCGAAAGGTTTGGATTTTGACCGGGTAAGTGTGGTTGGCATACTGAATGCCGATTCGATGCTGAACTATCCCGACTTCCGTTCATACGAGCGCGCGTTCCAACTGATGGCACAGGTAGCAGGACGTGCGGGCAGGAAAAACAAGCAAGGACTGGTAATCTTGCAGACCAAATCGCCCGACCTTCCGTTGATACACGAAGTGGTAACGAATAATTACCGCAGTTTGTTCGATGAGCAAATTGCCGAACGCCACTTGTTCAAGTACCCGCCTTTTTACCGGTTGGTCTATGTATACCTGAAACACCGTAAACAAGAAGTTCTCGACCAGGCGGCTGACATAATGGCACGTTACTTGCGACAAGGATTGGGCGAACGGATTTTAGGGCCGGATTTACCTTTGGTGGCACGTATTCAAACTTTGTTCATAAAGAAGATAATGGTAAAAGTAGAATTACAGGCGTCGATGTCAAAAGTACGGGCATACCTGCGCCAAGTGCAACGTGCCATCGCAGAAGACGAACGTTTTCGTTCGCTGTTGGTATATTATGACGTAGACCCTATGTGAGTTGAGTTTTCTCTCCAATTATAATAAAGAATATGAAAATAGAATTAGATGTACACACCCATACGATAGCCAGCGGGCATGCATTCAGCACTTTGCAGGAAATGGTGCAAGCGGCTTCCGAAAAGGGATTGAAACTGTTGGGCATTACCGAACATGCTCCCGGCATTCCGGGTTCGTGCAGTCCCATTTATTTCCGCAATCTTTATGTCGTACCGCGCCGGATGTACGGCGTCGATTTGCTGCTGGGAGCGGAAATCAACATTCTGGATTGTGAAGGCAACATTGACATGGACGAGTTTTACCTTAATTTGCTCGATTTGCGTATTGCCGGTATACACTCGTTGTGTTATGCGGGCGGTACACCTGAAGAAAACACGCACGGCATGGTACAGGCAATAGCCAATCCTTACATTCACATTATCAGTCATCCGGGAGACGGGACTGCGAAACTGAATTTCGAACCCATTGTGCTGGCCGCCAAAGAGCACCACACGTTGCTCGAAATCAACAATTCTTCACTTCGTCCTTGCCGGAAAAAGATGGATGCACGCGACAATAACCTGGAAATACTGCGTTTGTGCAAACGATACGAAGTACCGGTCATATTGGGAAGCGATGCACACATTTCGTTCGATATTGCAACTTACGATTATGCCTTGCAGCTGATAGGTGAGACAGAGTTCCCTGAAGAACTGATCATGAACACCAGCGTAGAAAAGTTTAAAACTTATTTGAATATATAATGTAAGCAGGGAGGAAAGGAACTGTTATCGGGGATCCAAGAAGCCATGACTTTTATGTCCGAAATGCCGTTAAACTCTTCTTGCTCCTCTTGTTCTCCTGGCTTCTTTTGCTTTTTCTAATTCCTTTACAAATTATGAAGCGAATACTCTTTGTCTGCCTCGGCAATATATGCCGTTCGGCTGCCGCCGAAGAAATCATGCGTACTTACCTGAAACAAGAAGGACTGGAAATGGAAATAGAGGTCGACTCGGCAGGTATCAGCGGATATCATGAAGGCGACCTTGCCGACCCACGGATGCGAATGCATGCCTCCCGGCGTGGCTACCAGATTACGCACCATTCGCGTCCCGTGCGTACCGATGATTTTTACAACTTCGATTGGATTCTTGGTATGGATGATGCCAATATCGATGCCTTACGCGAGAAAGCCCCTGATGTGGAAACAGAACGAAAGATTGGTCGGATGACCGATTTCTGCCAAACGAAAGTAGCTGACTATGTACCCGATCCTTACTACGGTGGTGCACAAGGCTTCGAAAATGTACTAGACATTCTGGAAGATGCTTGCAAAGGTTTACTAAATCATATCCGAAACCTGTAAGACTTAGAAGCTGTTTTGAATTTCTCCAAAAAGTTTTTCTTGTCTTGATGTATACGTTTTCGTGTGTGCTTTGGGCGATTTTTTGGTCTTTTTCGCTCCTGTTCTTCGTCAGATAGCCCGCTATCTTCCTCATCACAGAAGCGAAAATGCCTCAAAAACTCATCCCAAATCATCGCACGATAAATTCAAAACAGCTTCTTATATCCCAGACTGAGAATGTGTGCAGACGTGTTTCTCCGCACGCCTGCACGCACAATTCAGAAGTCATTCTTTTTCGCCATAACACAAGTCGCCTGCATCGCCCAGCCCCGGAACAATATACGAGTGAGCATTCAGTTCCGGATCGATAGTAGCACACCACAAGGTAGTCTTTTCTTGAGGAAAAACTTTCTGGATATGTTCTACAGCCTGTCGGCTGGCTATTACCGAAGCAATATGTACGTGCGCAGGCGTTCCCTTGGTCAGCAAGGCTTCATATGCATATTCCATAGAAGCACCCGTAGCAAGCATCGTATCGGTAAGAATCAATGTTTTTCCATCCAGTTTTGGAGAAGCGATGTATTCAATATGAATGTCGAAATGATCTTCATCGATGTATTTGCGGTAAGCCGATACGAAAGCATTCTCGGCATGGTCGAAATAATTGATGAATCCTCGGTGGAGCGGAAGCCCTGCACGCAGAATGGTCGCAATAACCGGACGGACAGCCGGTATGTTTTCCACTGCTTCGGCAAGCGGCGTGCGTATCACCTTCTCTTCATAAGGCAGGTCACGGCTGATTTCGTATGCCATGATTTCCCCGATACGTTCGATATTCCGCCGGAATCGCAAACTGTCTTGCTGGATGTTGACATCGCGCATCTCGGCAAGGAATTGGTTTAACAGTGTGTTGCTGGTACTAAAATCAATAATCTTCATGATGTTCGCTTGATAATTTTTCACAAAGGTACGAAGAAAAAAGGACATTTGTGTAAAAATGTCATGCTATGCCCCGAAGGTTTCGTGGTAAAGAGGGTGAGGGGTATCTTTTTTGAAACAAGGCAATTGCAAACTCCGTGTAGCATATTTGTTACACAAGTATAAAACTTTGCTAATTACGGATTTTTTTCAATAATATCTGCTTCGGATTCAAAAGAAACCACTATTTTTGTAGCGCGAAAAACAAGGGAGATGTGTTGAAGAACATCTTTTTTGAAGCTAACTAAAGAGAACATCAAGCAATAACTAAACATTTGATATAATAACCAATTAATCATTTGAACAATGGCAAATTTAGATCTTACTAAGTACGGTATCAATGGAACCGTAGAAATCGTACACAATCCGTCTTACGATGTTTTGTTCGCAGAAGAAACAAAACCGGGTTTGGAAGGCTATGAAAAAGGTCAGGTAACTGAACTGGGTGCTGTAAACGTAATGACCGGTGTGTACACAGGTCGTTCTCCTAAAGATAAATTCCTGGTAAAAGACGCTACAAGTGAAAACACAGTGTGGTGGACTTCTGATGAATACAAAAACGACAACAAGCCTGTAACTACAGAAACTTGGAACGCTTTGAAAGAATTGGCTACTAAAGAACTTTCTAACAAGAAACTGTATGTAGTAGATGGTTACTGCGGTGCAAACCCTGCAACTCGTCTGTGCGTACGTTTCATCATGGAAGTTGCTTGGCAGGCTCACTTCGTAACTAACATGTTCATCCGTCCTTCTAAAGAAGAACTGGAATCATTCGAACCTGACTTCGTTGTTTACAACGCTTCTAAGGCTAAAGTTGAAAACTACAAAGAACTGGGCTTGAACTCTGAAACTGCCGTTGTCTTCAACTTGACTACTAAGGAACAAGTTATCCTGAATACTTGGTATGGTGGTGAAATGAAGAAAGGTATGTTCTCTATGATGAACTACTTCAACCCGTTGCGTGGCATCGCTTCTATGCACTGTTCAGCTAACACCAACATGGAAGAAACTGACTCAGCTATCTTCTTCGGTTTGTCTGGAACAGGTAAGACTACTTTGTCTACCGACCCGAAACGTAAATTGATCGGTGACGACGAACACGGATGGGATGACGAAGGTGTATTCAACTACGAAGGTGGTTGCTACGCAAAAGTTATCAACTTGGATAAAGAATCAGAACCGGATATCTACAACGCTATCAAACGCGACGCTCTGTTGGAAAACGTTACAGTTGCTGCTGACGGTAAGATCGACTTCGCAGATAAGAGCGTAACAGAAAACACTCGTGTTTCTTACCCGATTTACCACATCAACAACATCGTTAAGCCGGTATCTAAAGGTCCTCACGCTCACCAAGTAATCTTCTTGTCAGCTGATGCCTTCGGTGTATTGCCTCCGGTATCTATCTTGAACCCGGAACAAGCTCAGTATTACTTCTTGTCTGGATTTACTGCAAAATTGGCAGGTACAGAACGTGGTATCACTGAACCGACTCCGACATTCTCTGCTTGCTTCGGTCAGGCTTTCTTGAGCTTGCACCCGACTAAATATGCAGAAGAGTTGGTTAAGAAGATGAAGATGGTTGGTGCTAAGGCTTACTTGGTTAACACTGGTTGGAACGGTACCGGCAAACGTATCTCTATCCGCGATACTCGTGGTATCATCGACGCTATCCTCGATGGTTCTATCGACAAAGCTCCGACTAAGACTATCCCGTACTTCAACTTCGTTGTTCCGACTGAATTGCCGGGCGTAGATCCGAAGATTCTTGATCCGCGTGATACTTACGCTGACGCTGCTCAGTGGGATGAAAAAGCTAAAGACCTGGCTGGTCGCTTCATCAAGAACTTCGCTAAGTTCGAAGGAAACGAAGCTGGTAAGGCTTTGGTTGCTGCAGGTCCGAAATTGTAATTTCAATCTCAACCTATATGGCAAAGCGGTCCTCTTTCGTAGAGGACCGCTTTTTTAATGCCTGTTTAAATGCTGTTCAAGCCAAAAGCTCCCTCAAACGAACATAAGTGAGAAGGCTGACTCACTTATGTGAAACGCCCGGGTTACTTATGTGAAACGCCCGGGTTACTTATGTGAAACGGTCCACTCACTTATGTTCATCAAAATGCACATTTTGATACCGTTTTACAGTACAACATGGCTTTATTGGAAAATTTAAATAGGCTCTTAAAATTACCATGTTGCTTTATTTGTTATATTTGCCTTGTTTTACAAACTTAAGAACTTTAGTAGAAGATGAAGAATGAAAGGTACGAGCTGAATAAGAATTTGGCTCAAATGTTGAAAGGAGGCGTTATCATGGATGTAACGACTCCGGAACAAGCAAAGATTGCCGAACAGGCAGGTGCAGTAGCGGTTATGGCATTGGAACGCATTCCGGCTGATATCCGTGCAGCGGGCGGAGTTGCCCGTATGAGCGACCCGAAGATGATACGTGGCATACAGGAAGCTGTCAGTATTCCTGTGATGGCGAAAGTGCGTATCGGACATTTTGTGGAAGCACAGATATTGGAAGCGTTGGAAATCGACTACATCGACGAGAGTGAAGTATTGTCGCCGGCAGACGGTGTGTTCCATATAGACAAGACCCAGTTTAAGGTACCGTTCGTTTGTGGAGCTAAAAACCTGGGCGAGGCATTGCGCCGTATCGCAGAAGGTGCTTCGATGATTCGTACCAAAGGAGAACCGGGCACCGGCGATGTGATTCAGGCAGTGACTCACATGCGCAGCATGATGCGCGACATCCGCCGCGTACAGGCACTTGCCGAAGACGAACTGTACAATGAGACCAAAGAGCTGGAAGTGCCGTTGGACTTGTTGCGGTATGTACACGAAAACGGAAAGCTTCCCGTAGTGAATTTCGCTGCCGGAGGTGTAGCCACTCCTGCCGATGCCGCCTTGATGATGCAACTGGGGGCTGAAGGTGTGTTTGTCGGTTCCGGTATCTTCAAGTCTGGCAATCCCGAAAAGCGGGCGCGTGCCATTGTCAATGCCGTAACCAACTATAACGACGCTAAGTTATTGGCAGAGGTTTCTACCGATTTGGGCGAAGCCATGGTAGGCATTAACGAAGATGAAATCACCCTGTTGATGGCAGAAAGAGGAAAATAACCGGGAAAGGATATGCTGAAAATAGGTGTTTTGGCGCTGCAAGGAGCTTTCCTTGAGCACGAACAGATGTTGGACCACTTGGGTGTAGCACATTTTCAAATCCGCCAATTATCCGATTTGTCCTGCCCCATGGACGGGCTGATTATACCAGGCGGAGAGAGTACGGCTATCGGCAAGCTTTTGAATAGCCTGGATATGATGTCTCCGCTTAGGGAGAAGGTGAAAGAAGGATTGCCCGTATTCGGTACATGTGCAGGTATGATTCTATTGGCAAATGAAATAGAAAACGACCCGAAGCGCTACTTGCAAGTGATGGACATCTGCGTGAAACGCAATGCATACGGCCGCCAGTTGGGCAGTTTCTTCACTCATGACCTGTTTGCCGGACAAGAAATACCCATGACTTTCATCCGTGCTCCTTATATAAATAAGGCAGGCGCGCAGGTGGAAATCTTGTCAACGGTAGACGGGCACATCGTAGCAGCACGTGAAAAGAACATGTTGGTCTGCTCCTTCCATCCCGAACTGACGGACGATACTACAGTACATGCTTATTTCATCGAGAAGATGGTAAAGAAGGAGGAAAGCCCAAAAGGGAATCAGATGCCAAGACCTTAGAAGCTGTTTTGAATTTCTCCAAAAAGTTTTTCTTGGCTTGATGTATCCGTTTTCGTGTGTGCTTTGGGCGATTTTTTGGTCCTTTTCGCTCCTGTTCTTCGTCAGATAGCCCGCTATCTTCCTCATCACAGAAGCGGAAATGCCTCAAAAACTCATCCCAAATCATCGCACGATAAATTCAAAACAGCTTCTTAGTTGTGCATAGGACATGACTATTGGCTTCTCACTTTCTCTAACTATTGTACTTAAACTGATAAAGCGGACGTGCCAACCCGGCGCATCCGCTTTTTTACTGACAAGTTAAAATATTAGAGAGAATTTAAAAAGACGGCTTGTCACTTCGTTATTAGTTATTGTCCGCAACATCCCACCACACACGCGTTTCGAAGCTGTCTTCTCCTTGAGCTTGGATTGCAGCATTGTAATTATCCATATTAGTTCCGTAATCATCCGGATAATAGATACGCCGGTAAGGGATATGGGAGATGCTTGCCGATGGTCCCGGATAGATTTTCGGCACATTCAACCGCCGCCAATCCGACCATGCTTCTATACCGTCTTGCATAAAGTTGGCAAGCCAGCGCTGCATGCCTATCTTTTCTATCCTTTCTTCATCCGATCCGGTAAAGGCTATATCCGGTTGGGCATAATATGCGTCAAAGCGGCTTCCCAAATCGTATTGGTCGAATGAAGCCTGAATGCCTTGACGATAATAATTCTCAGCTTGGCTTTGGTCAATCCAACCACGTACGGCAGCTTCGGCCTGAATCAGCAAGATGTGTGAGGGGGAAATGATAGTTATCGGCGTGTTCTGCGCTTGATAATAACGAGGGTCAAAAGTAGCACAGTCCGTATATTGCGTGATGTCCGACTGCAAAATACCGAAAGGAACCCCAGCATATTCTCCTTGCGAATTAGGCTCAGCATAAGCTTCTATGCGTGGGTCGTTATAAGCGAGCAACTGATCCAGAAGAGTCTTTGACGGAGCAAAGTCGGCACGCCCATCTACTACAATATTGGTATAGAGAGGATTCTCGTTCATCTCTTCGCTTACAAAGTTATAGACCAATGCGTCAGAATTGTCAGTCATACCGCCATCGGCATACGCACGGGAAAACCGTTCACGTCCGGAAGAAGGATCTACATCCGAAAGCTTAATCGCCATCATCATGCGTAGGGAGGCATTGAATTTCTTCCATTTAGAGATATCTCCGTTATAGAGTATGTCATACGTGCCGTCTAAATCTCCACTTTCATCGAATTGCGCATACGCTTCTGTAAGGCGAGTGTCGAGATCTGAATAGATGGATTCTTGTGTATCGTATGCCGGAGTGAAATTTCCCGCATCTCCTTGCAATGCTTCCGAATAAGGAATCATGCCCAGCACATCGGTAATGTGCATATAGAAGTAAGCACGCAATGTCTGCGCCACGGCTATTTGGTTTTCATTGCTTCCCATCTGCAGCACGTTTGAAGACTGGCTAGTCGATTCTTCAGTGTTCAGCGAAATGATTTCTTCCAAATTTTGTAAATCTCTGTAATAGAAAGCCCGCGTATCATAGTCTTGCAATCCAAAGTTGGAATATTGGATATTCTGCCGTTCGGACAAATATTGCGGAAACAATTGTGTCCACGGGTTATAAGTGCCATTCAGGGCAAAAAGATACGTATCCATACATACCCGGGTAAACAAAAAGCGTGTATCCGGAGAAGAAGGATTGTTAGGGTCTACAGTCAAATCTCCGAAATTGCCACAACTGCTCAAGCCGGTAACTCCGACAAAAATCAAAGCCAATAATTTTATCTTTTTCATAATAAACCAATCTTTTAAGTTAGAATGTCAGACTCACTGTAAAACCGTATGAACGTACAGAAGCAGCCTGTCCGCCTTCAATATATCCTTCGGTAGCCGCTCCCATTTCAGACGGGTCGATGTTGGGAACTGCCGAGTAAATCAACCAAGGGTTTTGTGCTACAAAAGAAATGCTGGCACGCTTGATTCCCCAATTCAGACGACGCAAGAACGATTCAGGGACAGTATAACCAAGACTCAGTTCACGCAGTTTTACATAGCTTGCATCATATACATAGTCTTCCCATAACAATGACTTATAGCTTTGGAAGTAAGTCTGCGCATCCATATAAGTAGTGACAGGAGAGTATGTGCCATCTTCGTTTTGGATCACTCCATCCAAGCGGATACCTCCACCGTTTGCCACACTATTACGAATCGGATTTCCTTTGTCATTCAATCCTGTGGTTGAACTCAGCAAACCGGATGCTTCGCCAAACATATTCGTAGCAGAAGCTAAAGCACCTCCTACTTGGAAATCGAGCGAAGCGTTCAAGGTAAATCCTTTATAGCGCAACGTAGTGGCAAAACCACCCGTCAAATCTGGCTGTATATTGCCCAATTCTTCTTGTGCGGACGTGTTATACAAAGGTACGTAATCACCGTTCTGATTGCGACCCAACAAAAGGTTTCCTTCGGGATCACGCTGCCAAACCGAGCCGCGTATTACGCCAATAGGCTCTCCGACTTCCGCATAAGAATAAACGCGTGAACTCCACGACATCCAGTAAAGTTGATAAGATTCTTGTCCATCTACTAACTCTTCCAATGTATTCCGGTTATGGGCTACGTTGGCATTTACTTCCCATGACCAGTCTTTCGTACGAATGATTTCACCTCCTAATGATACTTCAATACCACGGTTTCGGATCAATCCGGCATTCATTCTACGGGAAGTGTAGCCGCTGGATGGAGTAGTATTCATGCTGACTATCTGATTCTTTGAGTCTCGGTTGTAGAAGTTGATGTCTCCCCAAAAACGATTGTTGAACATGCGGAACTCCGTACCAATTTCATACGAGGTAGAAATTGTCGGCTTGATATACGGGTCATTCAGTGTAGGACTGGTCCACATGGTAGACAAACCGTTGTACTTGACTACTTCACCATCGCTGTTACGAATGGAATAAATGTTGTACACATTATACGGATCCATCGTTGAACCGACTTGGGCTGCTGAAGCTCTAATCTTCCAGAAATTTAACCAATCGGCATGTTTGAACCAGTTGCTGGCGATGACAGCTACCGACAAACCTCCATACAAATAGCTGTTGTTGTCCGGATGAAGAGTAGAACTCCAATCGTTACGCAATGAAAAATCTATATAATAGGTATCATTCCATCCGGCCGTCACTGTACCATAGATACTTTGCTCGTGAATTTGTTCTTTATTATTGCTGCCTCCTGCATCACCCGAAGATCCTCCTAAATTGTTGAAACCATCCATAATCAATCCGTTACGAGTGAATCCGGAGAGTTCGTCCAGGTTGCTTTGGCGGTCTTCAAAGAAAAGTGCCGCATCTATTGCCAGCTTGTCATTCAAGAAATGATCGTTCCATGTAATGCGCCCTTGGGTTTGAATGTCCGAATAAGAATTCTGATCTTGTTGGTAGCTGGATACTAAACCAAACATCTGGTTAGGGATAACTTGTTCCGACTTTTCATTACGAATGTTGCCATTAACACGAATGCCGGCTTTCAGGTTCTTCCAAATAGTCAGTTCGGCATCTCCACTGAATAAGTTCCATTGATAAGTGTCCGTTGTGTTGATTTCATTGAATACAGCATAAGGGTTATCATGAAAAGCGGCGTTCAGGCTAGTCGGATCCGAATCACGGCTGGTGATGTTCCAATATATATGGCTGCCGTCCGCACGCTTGTAGTTCTTATAATCCTGTAAGTTTACGTTGGTATGCCCCCATTGCTGGTATGAATAAAGAGCATTTCCTGTCTCAGCATATCCCTCTACCGCCGCATTATGGTTTTTGCGGTAAGTATATTTGTAGTCTACTGATATTTTCAAACGGTCAAAGGGTTTGAACTCAGTCCGTACGGACAAATAACGCCGTGCCGCATCGCTATTGGGAGTGATGCCTTGGCGTGACACGTTAGAGAATGACACACGTGTAGAATAATCTTTACCTGAACGTGAAAACGCCACGTTGGTCGTATTGCTGAAACCGGTTTCAAACAAATCGCTCAGCCTCAATTGTGGACTCCATGAGGTGGTCTGTCCGAAACGTGGGTCGCTCGGATCCCATGCGTATGCTGGAAGATATTGCTGGCCATTGAAAGCCGGACCCCAACTGGCATCGTTATTGTAGTCATAATATGCCTTGCCGTCCAATGCCTGCAGATATGACGGGTGTCTGCTCGCATCATAATGGAATACAGGAAGTTCCGCCTCAGCTCCCAAATAACCTCCACCATATTGGTTTTGCATGTCAAAATGGTCGTACATCTTTTCCCATGCGAAAGTATGGCTTACATTGATTTCTGTATGCCCTTCCTGTCCTGAACCGTTTTTTGTGGTGATAATTACGGCACCATTGCCACCACGTGAGCCATACAAAGCCGTAGCTGCAGGGCCTTTCAGTACGTTAACTGATTCCACATCGTCCATATTGATGGCATTGGCATCTTCCGAAATAATGCCATCAATGACATAAATCGGTTCTACTCCACTGGCATCAGTCAAAGAAGATGTACCACGCAAAATGATACGTCCGCTATCAAACGTGGCACCTGATGAACCTAAGAAACGGATACCGGACACTTTGCCCGCCAATGCATTGTTCAAGTCTGTTTGCCGGGTAATGGTCAAATCTTCTGCCTTTACGGTCTGAGTAGAATATCCCAATGATTTCTCATGGCGGGTAAGTCCTTGTGCTGTAACTACCACCTCATCCAAAGTTTCAGTATTAGGTTCCATTACAATGTTCATCGTTCCGGAAGTAATATCAACCTCTTTTGTGTTCATACCGATAAAAGAAATACTTAATGTCTTGGCAGAAGCCGGCACGTTGGAAAGATTAAAACGGCCTTCCACATCAGTAATGGTTCCCATGGTTGTCCCTTTTACTAAAACAGATGCTCCCACTATCGGCAACCCATCGTCTGCGGAAGTCACAATTCCCCTCACTTGTCTCCCTTGAGACCATAAAATGCCTATTCCAATACATAGAAAAGACAACATTAAAACAATTTTCCTTTTCATAAACTCTCTCGTTTAGTTAAACAATCTTTAATTAATACAGCTGTCATAACCTGTTTTATTGAATTTTTCGCAAAGTTATAAATAAAAGGAAAATAAAAGCAAATATTTTATATCAAAATAATATCTAAATCTACAAAAACAGTAAAATTGGTTATTTAATAGCAGGTTTTTGTATATAAAACTTATAAATTATCAAAATATCGCGCACATATTTGTTATATTGTCATTTTATGAAATTAATCCTCAATTATCAAATACACACAATAGTCATATATTTACTTACTTTTTATTACATCTCAAATTCATCTTTGAAACTATTGAAGGTGGCATAAACAAGTAATGCAACCAAATCAGCACACACGAAAACGAATACATCAAGACGGGAAAAAACTTTTTGGAGAAATTCAAAATAGTTTCTTAAACAGGATCTAACTGTGCTGTTCCACAAACACCAGAACCCACAAACACCAGGATATTGATTTTTGAGTTTTTAAGTGGCTGAGTATTCGGATTTTGTAAGTTTATTCGTATATTCGCAACCGAAGACCTTATTCGCTACAGAAACACAAAACATCTTTCATTTCATCTGTTACGATGCTTTATGTTCTCTGTGGTGAGACTTTAACGATTACAAACTCAAAACTTAAAGCAAATGAAACACGTATTTATGACAACCCTGCTGCTGCCCTTAATGGCGTGCGGAGGAGGAAACCAACAGGTGCAAACGACCAGCGAAACCGTCCAGGACAGCACCAAGAACCAAGTAGTGGAAACTATTATGTCACGCCGTAGCATCCGCCAGTATAAACCGCAGGCGGTAGAGCGTGAAAAGATGCAGACTATTGTCGAATGCGGTATCAATGCCCCCAATGCCATGAACTGCCAACCTTGGGAAATCCGTGTCGTAGACAATCCCGATTATATTAACGGCGTAACCGAATTATATAAGAAAGCCAATCCGAAAGCCGCGTCAGACTCTACATTCCGCAATATGTTCCGCAATGCACCTACGGTAGTCTTTATCGGGCACGATACAAAATCAGAAAGTTCGCCTTTCGACTGCGGTTTGTTGGCTGAAAACATGATGATTTCAGCTTGGTCTATGGGGATAGGAAGTTGTTGTTTGGGAAGTCCCGCCCGCTTTATGAAGAGTCCTGAAGCGGCTGAATACTTGAAAAAGCTAAACTTCAGTGAAGGTTACGAACTGTTATATTGCATCGGCTTCGGCTATCCCGATGAGGCTCCAACCGCCAAGCCTCGTGAAGCAGACAAAATCCAATTTATCGAGTGAAATATATCACTAAAATTTAAGAAGCTGTTTTGAATTTCTCCAAAAAGTTTTTCTTGGCTTGATGTGTTCGTTTTCGTGTGTGCTTTGGGCGATTTTTTGGTCCTTTCCGCTTCTGTTCTTCGTCAGATAGCCCGCTATCTTCCTCATCACAGAAGCGAAAATGCCTCAAAAACTCATCCCAAATCATCGCACGATAAATTCAAAACAGCTTCTAAATGTAGAAAAAACAGAGGCATAATGTAATCTTATTTAAGGATGCAGTTCCATACGAAGGCGTATTGTCAAGAGCAACTTCTGCAAACGGCGTATGGGTTTTGCCGCATGACTTTACCCGTTATGAAGATATTGAAGACGCAAGAACTAAGAACTACCTGTTGTTCAAGGCTAATGATGGTGCTAAGCACGCTTTGTCGTTGACCGCAACGTTGGGCGACACCACCATCAAGACAGCTTATGATTTGGGCGCAAGCTTGAAGAAAATAGGCAAAGTGGAAGTATATCCTAATAATCTGACTAACTGTGCTGTAAATAAGGAATATGTTCCGACTTAT